>NZ_JBCNYA010000007.1:0-142611 GCF_049727805.1 Frateuria sp. YIM B11624 | reverse complement strand
CTGCGAACACCACCTCGTGCGGCGTGCGCGCGCACACGCCGCTGCGCCACTTGAGGCTGTCCGAATCGTGCACGAAGGCGGGATTGATCCTGCCGTCGATCACCAGCATCGGCCCCGACTGCGTCGCCCAGCGCGCCTTGCGCCCGTCCGCCTTGAACTGCGCGCTGGTCTCCACCGCGGCCTGGCCATCCGGATAGATCGCGAACACGCCGTTGGGCAGCAGCGAGAAATTGCCCGAGGCCGGATTGCCGTGCGCCATGTTCAGCGGCACCAGCGCCTTGCCGTCCTCCACGTACAGGCCCAGCGGCTTGAACGCCGCGTCGTAGATGCCGGCGTTGGCGGCGAACAGCAGCCGCCTGCCGCGCGCCTCGCCCCACTGGCGCAGGCTGTCGATGGTGCCGAACGGCTCGTCGCTGCCCGGATCGCGCCAGTGCAGGCTGAGCGGCTCGCGCTTGAGGTCGATGCTGACCACGCGGTAGTTCTGCCCCTCGAACGCGCGTATCTCGCTGTCCAGTGCGCGCGCCTGCGGCGCGCAGCCGGCCAGCGCGGCCAGCAGCAGGGAAACGATCGACAGCAGCGGGAGGCGAGGGGCGAGGCGGATCATCCCCCGATGGTCGCCGCCCGGGCGCGACAGGCGCAAGTGTGTGCGCGGCGCGCGTTCAGTCGCGGCGCTACACTCCTCGCTTTGCCACTGCCAGCCCGCCGATGTCGACCGCCTACTGCCCCATCGTCGCCACCCTCGGCTACGTGCTCTCGCCCGACCGCGACCGGGTGCTGATGATCCACCGCAACGCGCGGCCGGACGACCAGCACCTGGGCAAGTACAACGGCCTGGGCGGCAAGATGGAGCCGGGCGAGGACATCGCCGCCTGCATGCGCCGCGAGATCCGCGAGGAGGCCGGCATCGAGTGCACCTCGATGCGCCTGCGCGGCACGCTCAACTGGCCCGGGTTCGGCAAGCACGGCGAGGACTGGCTGGGCTTCATCTTCCTGATCGACGGCTTCGAGGGCCGCTGCCTGGCCGGCAACCACGAAGGCACGCTGGAGTGGGTGCCGCGCGCCCGGCTGATGGAGCTGCCGATGTGGGAAGGCGACCGGCATTTCCTGCCGCTGGTGTTCGACGAGGACCCGCGCCCGTTTCACGGCGTGATGCCGTACAAGGATGGCCGGATGCAGTCGTGGTCCTACAGCCGCCTTTGAGCCGGCGGCCGGCCACTTCGGTTCATTGCATGGAATGCAGGCCGATCATGTTGCCTTCGGTGTCCACCACCAGTGCGATGAACCCATACGGCCCGATCGCGAACTTCTCCTTCATGACCTTGCCACCCTTTGCGGCGGCGCGGCCGGCTTCCACGGCGCAGTCCTGACAGGAGAAATAGACCAGCGTGCTGTTACCGCCGGACGGCACGCCTTCCATCTTCACCAGCGCGCCGGCTGCCCCCGTACCGTCCTGCTGCATGGGGAAGGCCCACATCTCCAGCGGGCTGGAGTCGGGTGCCTCCAGCTTTTCCAGCTTCACGGCGAGCACCGCCTCGTAGAAGGCTTTCGCGCGGGGCATGTCCTGCACGTAGATCTCGAACCAGCCGACGGGGTTTTGCATGGCCTTGGCCTCTGCCGCGGTCGGGATTCCCGATTTCGTCCGCCCAGCCGTCGTGCGGGCGTGAAGGCGATGACCGTGCACGCGCGCGACCGCCGGCAACGCCGGCGGCCGCAGCGGGCTCAGGGCTTGAACACCTCGAAGGTGCCGAACGGCTTGAGCTGCGCGTCGATCGCCTTCGGATCACCGACCACCACGATGCTCTGGTCCTTGGCGGCGAAGTACTTGCGCCCCATGGCCTGCACCTGGTCGGCGGTGACCCTGTTGGCCTCGGCCACGTAACGGCTCAGGAAGTCCGGCGGCAGGCCGTCGATCCAGTAGCCGGCCAGCGTCGCGGTGAGCGCGCTCTGGATCTGGTTGCGCAGCAGGTAGATGCCGCCGACCAGCCGCTTGGCGCCGGTCAGCTCCTCCGTGCTGGGCGCCTGCGTGGCCATGCTGTCGTAAAGCTTGGTCAGCTCCTGCAGGGTGGCGCCGGTGACCTCGTTGCGCACGTCGACGCGTGCATAGGCGCTGCCGCCGGCGCGCTGGGCGTCGAAGGAGGAGAACGGGCTGTAGGAATAGCCCTTGTCCTCGCGGATGTCCTGCGTGATGCGACTGGTGAAGCCGCCGCCGAGGATGGTGTCGGCGACCGTGAGCGGGATGAAGTCGGGATTGCTCGCGGCGATCACCGGGCGGCCGTAGCGGATGTTGCTCTGCACGGCGCCCGCGCGCGGCACGATCAGGCGCTTGGCCGCCGATTCGCTTGGCGCCGGGACGGTGGTCGCCAGCTTCCTGCCGTCGGACTTCCAGCCGCCGAACTGCTCGCTGGCCAGCTTGAACGCCTGTTCGGCGTCGATGCGGCCGACGATCACCAGCAGCGCACGGTCGGGCTGGAAGCGCGCATCGTGCAGCGCGCGCAGGGCTTCGGGCTTGCTCGCCTGCACGCTGGCCTCGCTGAGCGAGTCGCGCGAATACGGATGCGAGCCGAAGGCGGCATGGTCGAACGCGCGCTGCGCCTGCCAGGCCGGGCTCGATTCCTGCACCTTCAGCTCCTGCATGGCGTTGGCCTGGGCCAGCGCCACTTCCTTGGCCGGGAAGCTCGGATGCAGGGCGGTGTCGGCCACCAGCGCGATCAGTTCGGGCGCGTGCGAGGCCAGCGCGTCGGCGCGGATGGTGATCGCATCGGCAAAGGCGCCGCTGTGGTAGTCGCCGCCGATCGAGCGCAGCGTTTCGGCGATCTGGAGCGAGCTGCGCGTGGCGGTGCCTTCGTGGAGCAGGCGCGCGACCATTTCGGACATCGCCGGCGTGGCGGCGTCATCGGCAGCCGTGCCGCCCAGCACCGCGAGTTCCACGTTGACCTTGGGCAAGCCTTCTCGCGGCACTACCCATACGGTCAGTCCGTTGGGCAGCGTGCGTTGCTGGATCTGCGGCGTGGGCAGCGGCTTTTCCGGGCCGTAGGCGGGCAGGTCCTTCGGTAGCGGCTGGGTGGAAGCCTGCGCGAAACCGGCCAGCGAAAGGCTCACGGCCAGCGCGAGCAGCTTGAACGTCTTGTTCGTTTTCATGGCGGTCCTCACTTGGCAGGGGCTTTCGCGGCGGCGACGGGACGGCGCACGACCACGCTGCGGTTGGCGTCGGTGAGATAGGTGCGCGCTACGCGCTGGATGTCGGCGGCGGTCACCGCCTGGATCCAGCCGGGCATCTTGTTGGCGACGTTGGCGTCGCCCCACAGCGTCTGCAGCTTGGCCAGCGTATCGGCGCGACCGAGGAACGACTCCAGGCCGCCGTACCACTCGGACAGCATCTTGGTCTTCACGCCCGCCAGCGTGGCCTCGTCCACGCCGCCATCGGCGATCTTGGAGATTTCCTCGTCGAGCGCGGCGAGCACCTGGTCCGGCGTCGCGTTGGGTTTGTAAATGGCGAACAGGCCCAGCAACGCAGGGCCGGCATAGTCGCTGCCGTCACCCAGCGGGAAGTTCATGCCGCCCTCGATGTTGAGCAGCAACTGGCGGCCCTTGACCAGGCCCTGGTAGAAGCGCGAGGCGTCGTCGCCCACCAGCAACTGCGACAGGACCATCATCGGCACCTGGTCGGCGCTGCCGCGCGGCGGCATCTTCCAGCCGACGGCCAGCGCCGGCACCTTGGCCAGCGCGTCGGTTTCCTCGGCATGGCGCGGCTTGGTGTTGAGCGGCTCGGAAACGTCCGGGCGCTTGGGCAGGGCGCGCGCGGGAACCTTGTCGAAGTACTGCTGCGCGAGCTTGAAGGCTTGCTCCGGCGTCACGTCGCCGGCGATGCCGAGCACGGCGTTGGCCGGCTGGTAGAACGTGTCGTGGAAGGTCTTCACGTCCGCGATGCTGGCGTGGTCGAGGTCCTTGAACGAGCCGTAGCCGTCGTGCTTGTTGGCCCACTTGTCGAAGGCAAGCGCATTGAGGTCGGTCCAGAAGAACAGGCCGTAGGGCTGGTTCTTCACGTTGACGCGAATCTCTTCCTTCACCACGTTCTGCTGGTTGGCCAGGTTCTTCGCGCTGAAGTCGAGCGACTTCATGCGGTCGGCCTCCAGCCACAGGATCGGCGCCAGCGCGGAGGAGGGCGCCGAGGCGATGTAGTTGGTGTAGTCGGCGCGGGTCGAGCCGTTGAACACGCCACCACCGCCCTGGATCACGCGCTCGAAGGTGCCCTTGGGCGCGTCCGGTGTGCCCTCGAACATCAGGTGCTCGAACAGGTGGGCGAAGCCGGTGCGGTTCTGCGGCTCCAGCCGCATGCCGACGTGATAGACCATGCTGATGCCGACGGTCGGCGAGCTGTGGTCTTCGGACACCACCACGGTCATGCCGTTGTCGAGTTTCTTCACGGCGACCGGCAACTTCCACGTGTCGCTGTCGGCGGCCTGCGCCCCGAGCGCCAGAGGGCGCGCCATTCCGATCCTTCCCCCGTTTACGGGGGAAGGTGCCCGAAGGGCGGATGGGGGAAGCCCGCGAAAGGCATCTCGGCGTCGCGTCCAGAAAGCGCCCCCATCCGCCTGTCGGCACCTTCCCCCGCGTTCGCGGGGGAAGGCTCGGGAGCGTGGCGCTGCGGCTCGGGGAAAGGTGCCAACCAGCCGTTACGAGGCGTCGTCAGGCGACGTCGGCGGTCCAGGCGGTACCTGCGAACTTCTCCCGGGCGAGCACTTCGGCCTGCGCGAGCTCGTCGGAACGCAACGTGTCGTCGGCCAGCCCATGCAGGCGGCGGAAGGTGGCGATCATGTGGTCGATGATCGCCGCGCGCGGCAGGCCGGTCTGGCTGCGCAGCGGATCGACGCGCTTGGCGGCGCTCTGCGTGCCCTTGTCGGAAAGCTTCTCGCGACCGATGCGCAGCACTTGGAGCATCTTCGCCGCGTCGATGTCGTAGGCCATGGTGACGTGGTGCAGCACCGCGCCGCCGCGATGCGCCTGCGCGGCGCCGGCGATCTTGCCGCCCTCGGAGGTGATGTCGTTGAGCGGCTGGTACCACGCCTTGATGCCGAGCTCGGCCAGCGCCTCCAGCGTCCAGGCGTCCATCCATGCGTAGGCTTCCTGGAAGCTCATGCCCTTGATCAGCGAGAGCGGCGCGTAGATCGACCAGGTGATGGTGTTGCCCGGTTCGATGAACATCGCGCCGCCGCCGGATACGCGTCGTACCACCTCGATGCCGTGCCGGCGCGCGGCCTCGCCATCGACCTCGTTGCGCAGCGACTGGAAGCGCCCGATCACCACCGCGGGACCGCCCCATTCCCAGATGCGCAGGGTCGGCGGACGGTGGCCGGCGCCGACTTCGTGGGTGAGCACTTCGTCCAGCGCCATGTGCAGCGCGGGCGCTTGCGGGTCGGTATGGATCAGGTGCCAGTCGTGGTCGCGCCAGAGCGTGCGGGTCATGCGGCCGTTCCCTGCTCGATGGCGCGGCGGACCGCCACGGCGACGGCCTCGGGCGAGATGCCGTACATCATTACCCCGGGCGCGAGCTGCGCGCGGATGGCGGCGGCAAGCATGTGTTCGTCGGCATCGGCGTCCTGGCCTTCCAGCGCGGCGTCGATGGCGTGCAGCGCATTGTCCGGTTCCAGGAAGAAGTCGCCGCTGACCTGGACCTGCGCCAGGCTACCGTCGCTGATGGCCAAGTCGACCACGATCAGCTTGCCGCCAGGCATCTTGTATTCGCCGTGCATCCACCGCTCCGTGCCTTCGCTTGCTGGCCGGGAAGGGTAATGCTTTTCGCTGCGAAGGGCTGCGCCGGGACCGCGTTGCCGCTCGTTCGCGCAAGCGGCAACCGGTTCCTGACGGGCTGCCTCGCGGTGCGCTAGCCGGTTCGGGACGTGTTCAACGCCACTGCGGCGCGAACGAGTGCCTTCAACGCCTTTTCGTCGATTTCGTCGCCCTCGTGGAAATCGATGGCCCGGCGCGTGTTGCCCTCGAGGCTGGAGTTGAACAGGCCGGCGGGATCTTCCAGCTTCGCACCCTTGGCGAACGTCATCTTCACCGCGGCCTTGTAGCTCTCGCCGGTGCAGACGATGCCGCCGTGGGACCACACCGGGACGCCGCGCCATTTCCACTCCTCGACGATCTCCGGGTCGGCCCCTCGGATGATCGCGCGGAGGCGGGCGAGCATGTCGCCGCGCCAGTCCGCCAGCTCCTCGATCCGTGCGTCGATCAAGCGGGAAGGCGTTTCGGTATGGATGGGCATGGGCGTTTTCGTTCCCGGGGACATGGCGGGTCAGCGTACTTCGTTGATGCGCACGTGGTTGCCGGCCGGGTCCCGGAAGGCGCAGTCGCGCACGCCGTAGGGCTGCTCGGTCGGTTCCTGGATGACGTCGGCGCCGCTGGCTTCGATGCGCGCGAAGGTGCCGTCGAGATCGCGGCTGGCCAGGATGATCATGGCGTAGGTGCCCTTGGCCATCATCTCGCCGATGGTGCGGCGCTCGTCGTCGGTGAGGCCCGGGGTGGCGCCCGGCGGATGCAGCACGATCGAGGTGCCGGGCTGGCCTTTCGGACCGACGGTGATCCAGTGCAGGCCGTTGTACTCGACGTCGTTGCGCACCTCGAAACCGAGGGTGTCGCGGTAGAAGGCCAGCGAGGCCTGCGGGTCGTTGTGCGGCAGGAAGGTGGAGTGGATGGTCAGGTCCATGGTGTCGCTCCGTTGTGGGGTGCGATCAGTCTAGGTGCGGTCGCCGCCTGCCGCTTCTCGATTCCTGATCGGTCGGGTGACCTGCTTGGCCACGCACGAGGGGATGCCTGCGGTCGCGCGCGCCTCCCTGTTGCGGTAGGCGCTGGGCGACATGCCCACCAGTTCCGTGAAGCGCGTGCTGAAGGTGCCCAGCGAGGCGCAGCCGACCGTGAAGCAGACCTCCGTGACGCTGAGATCGCCCCGGCGCAGCAGCGCCATGGCGCGCTCGATGCGGCGGGTCATCAGGTAGGCGTAGGGCGATTCGCCGTAGGCGAGCTTGAACTGGCGGCTGAGGTGCCCGGCCGACATGCCGATGCCGCGGGCGAGCGCCTCGACGTCCAGCGGCTGCGCGTATTCGCGGTCGATGCGGTCGCGCACGCGGCGCAGGCGCGCGAGGTCGCGCAGGTGCGTGGCAGTGCCGGTGGGGGACGGGTCAGCTTGCGTCATCTCGCGCCGCAGTGGAGCACAACGGCGTATGCGTGTGCCACTGGTGGCAGCCGTCGATCTGGCCGGCATCACTTGGCAGATCGAAGGCGTGTTCCGGCGCGGAGGGAGATCCGCGGGTCGCGGGGCCTCAGTGGCCGTCGTGGTGAAAGTGCCCGCTGCCGGCGCCGATCGAGACACTGACGCCGCCCCTGGGGTGGTCGCAACTGCCGAAGGCCTTGCTGAGGTTCACCGTGCCGCTCTGGTAGCTGCCGTCCACGTGGCGGCCGCTCATCACGCCCATGCCCACGCTGCCGTGGACCTGCGGCTGGTTGTAGGTGGCGTCGTCGCAGTCGTCGGTGGCGATATCTTCGTCGGCCTCCGTACGGCCGCTGTGGTCGCCGTAATAGACGCCCGGGGCGCTCGACGGCTTCGGCGCCGTGCTGGCCGGAGCGGGCAGGTCGCTGGGCGGAAGCTTGAGGTTGAGCGGCTGGCCGGCGCTCTGCGACCAGGCCGGCGTGGCCAGCAAGGTGGCGAGGAGGAGGGCGGCGGGAAGCTGGGGGCGCATGGCGGAATCCGGTGGAGCGGTGCCTGTATCAACGGGCGGGGCGCGGTCGCGTGTACCGGGGTTGGAGTGGTGGTGGGTGGGAAAGTTCGCAGTGAAGCGAGCCGACAGCTTTGCTTCCTCTCCCCTCCGGGGATAGGACCGAGGTGAGGGGCCGGGGCTCGCGGGGAGGGTCGATCAGGGCGTGGCTCGAATGATGGGTTATCGCAAGAGTGGCCCCTCACCCCAGCCCTCTCCCCGGAGGGCAGAGGGAGCAGGTACGCGGCCGGCTTGCAGCTCTTCCTCAGCCGGTGGTTTCGATGCGCTCCACGCGGCGTAGGCCGCGCGGCAGCAGACCGCCGCGGGTGGCGCGGTTGCCGCCGTATTCGACCAGGTCGTTCCAGCGCAGGGTGAGCTTGCGCTGGCCGGCGTAGAGGGTTACTTCGCCCTTGCCCTCGCTGACCACGGCGATGCCTGCGACGCGCTCTTCGCCGCTGGCGAGCTTGGCCTTGGGCACCTCGATCAGCTTGTTGCCCTTGCCCTTGTCCAGCTCCGGCAGCTCGGCCACGGAGAACATCAGCAGGTGGCCTTCGGTGGTGACCACCACGATGCGGTCGCGGGCCGGATCGGCGCTCGTCTGCGGTGCAAGCACCCGGGCGCCGTCGCTGAGCGAGATGATCTGCTTGCCCGCCTTGTTGCGCCCGGTGAGCGCCTCGAAGCGAGTGACGAAGCCATAGCCGAAGTCGGTGGCCAGGATCAGCCGCGTGTCGTTGTCGCCGGCGGTGAGCGCGTCGAAGCTGGCGCCGGCCGGCGGGCTGAAGCGGCCGGTCAGCGGTTCGCCGTTGCCGCGCGCGGAGGGCAGCGTGTGCGCGGGGGTGGAGTAGCTGCGGCCGGTGGAGTCGATCACCGCGATCTGCTGCGTGGTACGCGCCTTCACCGCGGCGAGCAGACCATCGCCCTCGCGGTAGTTCATGCCTTCGGCGTCGACGTCGTGGCCCTTGGCGGCGCGGATCCAGCCCTTCTGGCTGAGCACCACGGTGACCGGCTCGCTGGCGACCAGCGCGCTCTCGTCCAGCGCCTGCGCCACTTCGCGCTCGACCAGCGGCGAGCGGCGAGCGTCGCCGTACTTCGCCGCGTCGGCCTGCAGTTCGCCCTTGATCAGCGTCTTCAGCTTGGCCGGCGACTTCAGCAGCACGTTGATGCGCGCGCGCTCTTCCTCGAGCTGGTTGCGCTCGGCCTCGATCTTCATTTCTTCCAGTCGCGCGAGCTGGCGCAGCTTGGTCTCCAGGATGTAATCGGCCTGCTCGTCGGAGAGCTTGAAACGCTTCATCAGCACCGGCTTGGGCTCGTCCTCCGAACGCACGATGCGGATCACCTCGTCCAGGTTGAGGTAGGCGATGTGCAGGCCTTCGAGCAGGTGCAGGCGGCGCTCGACCTTGCCCAGGCGATGGTTGAGGCGGCGGGTGACCGTGTCGGTACGGAAGGTCAGCCACTCGGTGAGGATGCGCTTGAGGTCCTTCACCTGCGGGCGGCCGTCCAGGCCGATCATGTTGAGGTTGACCCGGTAGCTCTTCTCCAGGTCCGTGGTGGCGAACAGGTGCTGCATCACCTCGGCCGCATCGACGCGGTTGGAGCGCGGCACCACCACCAGGCGGATCGGGTTCTCGTGGTCGGACTCGTCGCGCAGGTCCTCCACCATCGGCAGCTTCTTGGCGCGCATCTGCGCGGCAATCTGCTCGAGGATCTTCGACGGGCTGACCTGGTGCGGCAGCGCGGTGATGACGATGTTGCCGTCCTCCACCTGGTACACCGCGCGGGCGCGCAGCGAGCCGGTGCCGGTCTGGTAGATCGACAAGAGCTCCTTGCGCGGGGTGATGATCTCCGCCGCGGTCGGATAGTCCGGCGCGGGGATGTGCTGGGCCAGGTCGGCGACGGTGGCACCGGGGTTGTCCAGCAGGTGGATGCAGGCATTTACCACTTCGCGCAGGTTGTGCGGCGGGATGTCGGTGGCCATGCCCACGGCGATGCCCATCGAGCCGTTGAGCAACACGTGCGGCACGCGTGCGGGCAGCCAGCTCGGCTCCTCCAGCGTGCCGTCGAAGTTGGGTACCCAGTCGACCGTGCCGTGCGCCAGCTCGCCCAGCAGCGCCTCGGCGATGGGGCTGAGCTTCGATTCGGTGTAGCGCATCGCCGCGAAGCTCTTCGGGTCGTCCGGCGAGCCGAAGTTGCCCTGGCCGTCGACCAGCGGGTAGCGGTAGGAGAACGGCTGCGCCATCAGCACCATCGCCTCGTAGCACGAGGTGTCGCCGTGCGGATGGAACTTGCCGATCACGTCGCCGATGGTGCGCGCGGACTTCTTCGGCTTGGCGGTCGCCGCCAGGCCCAGCTCGCTCATCGCGTAGATGATGCGCCGCTGCACGGGCTTGAGGCCGTCGCCGACGAACGGCAGCGCGCGGTCCAGCACCACGTACATCGAGTAGTCGAGGTAGGCCCGCTCGGCGTATTCCTTGAGCGGGATCTGTTCGAAATTGGCTTGCAGGTTCATCGGGGGCTTTCTTGCACGGGTAACCGGCCGATGGTGCCAGATCGGCCGCGGAGGGGACAGCCGGACGTCCCGTGAGCCTGCCTGGCGGCGTCGAGCAGGGGGCTGGCGCTTGCCGTGCAGCAGGCGAGCATGAAGGCGAGAAGCCGGGTGGCTGGCATGGGCTGTCTTCCTGTGCAGAAGCTTCGCGGCGCCGCCGCAGACTGTTCAATGTTTCGTCCTATCGTTGTGCGGCTGCGCCTGCTTGAAGTAATAGGCAGCGCCGGCCTGGAAGCCCTTGGCAAAGGTCAGCACGTTTTGTTTGACCCCGAGAGGCACATTGTCCTTGGCATCCTCAAAGGTCTTGGCTAACAGGAAAGGCATCATTTTCGAAGCCTTGGGTAGCACCTTGATTGGCCCGACACCGAGTTGAATCGGCTTGAGATCCAATAGCTTTTTCGTTCCAGCCAATACCTCTCCGATCTGCGCCGTGTAGTCTTCTGCCGCGGCAAGCACCTCTCGGTAGTCAGACGATTCCAGCGAAAAGCTGCTGACGCTCCACACCGCGGTGTCGACGCCCACGAAGCCGCCGATCATGAATTGCAGGTAATCATTGTGGATGGGCGTGACCGGTTCGAGCGCCATCACGTAGTCGGCAAAGCTGCCGTGTTCACCGGTGTCGGTCATGGCGATGGTTTCGTAGGTATCCGGATCGATCTCCAGCCAGGCCCAGCGATCCTCCCCGTAGATGCGGGTCGGTTTGCTTGGCACCAGCAGAACACTGTCCGAATTCTTCGCATGCGCGATCAACGCGGCAGGCATAGCTCGCTCCTGCATGTACTTCAGGTCGCCGTTGCGGCCGTCCTTCAGGCTCATCAGGAGGTTCGTGCCGTCGGGGCTGCGTCTCCAGACCTCTGAATAATCCGCACCTTCGAGCGGCAGCGCGGCGGCTTCCAACTGCGAAGCGAACATGCCGCTCATCAGGTTGAAGGCGTGCCGCGCGTCCGGCGCGCCGCCGTGCAGGTCGTTGGCCGACTGCATCAGGTCGACGCTGGTGCGCAGGTGCGACGGGTCGCCATAGCGCTGCACCGTGACCAGCAGCGCGCGGGCGCGGTCGGTGCGGCCGGCGGTGACGCCGAGCTGGCGCGCGAGGTCGGCCTCGTAGCGGCTCTGGCCGGCGACGAGGCGGTACAGGATGCTGCGCGTGTACCACGCCAGCGCCGAATGCACGGTCGGCCTGGCGACCGCGTGGTAGGCGGCATCGGCGGCCTTCTGCAGGGGCGCCGCGGCGTCAAGCGGCAGGTCCGGCAGGTTGGCGCCGAGGGTGAAGAACACGCCGGTGATGTCTTCGCCCTCGTGCAAGGCCGTCGTGTGGACCACGGTGTGGCCGGGCAGCGCCAGTTCGATGCGCACGCCGGTCACGGTGAACTGGTGCGGGTCCACGTAGCCGTCGCCCGGCACCTGCAGCGTCTGGTTCTCCAGCACTGCGGTGTAAAGGCCTTTCTGTGCGCCGACGCGGATGTCGACCGGCGCGCGCCCCAACGTGTCCATAGGCAGGGTGGTGCGCAGCACGCGTACCTCCTTGTCTTTCGCCGGGCCGGCGCTGGCGCCGGTCAGCGCGTCGGCCATGCTGCCGGTCAGGGCGGTGAGGCCGCGGGTCTGGCGCGGCCGCACCTGGAAGTACACGCGCACCTGCGCTTCCGCAGGGGTCATCGCGCGGTCTTCCTGGTCGGCCGGATAGAACGCCAGGCCGTCGAGTTCGGACAGGTCCTTCATGAAGGGCACCACCAGCACGCGCGCGTTGCCTTGCGCGTCGGCGTAGGACCAGGCCGGCAGGTATTTCTCCCTAGCCTCATCGACGTGGCCGAGCGCGGCCAGCGCCTTGCGGCCAGCGTCCGTCAGCGTCACCGCACGCAGCGCGGGCGCGTAGCCGAGCCGGGCGAGCAGGCCGCCGGCGAGGTTGGCCAGGTCGCCCTCGTCGCCCCAGCCCTGGGTGAGCACGGACTCGGGCGCATGGCGGTAGTGCCAGTAATCGCCGGAGGAGGGCAGCCAGCGCAATCCACGCAGCAGCGCCTGCACGTCGGCCAGGCTGGCGGCGGCCTTCAGCTTCATGGCGCCGGCCAGCGCGGGTGGCGGCACGGGCACGTCCTGCGCCGGGCCGTTGGGTGCCGCCGCGGGCGGCGGCCGGCTCGCGGCCACCTGCGCGCGGTGGCGGGCGATCGTGTCCTTCAGCGCCAGCGCCAGCGCGCGGTCGAAGCGGTCGTCCACGGCCGGTTCGACGCGATCGACCAGCAGGTCGGCATGCGCATAGCCAGCCTTGGCGAGCGGCAGCCTGAGGTCGGGAAAGAAGGTCGACTGCAGGGTGACGCCGCGCGTGCCCCAGGAACGCGGGATGGCGAACACCAGCAGGCCGCGCCGGCGACCGCCGTCGAACACCTGCCAGTCCTTGTCGATGCCCAGCGCCAGGCGGTCGGTGAGCGCGTCGGGCGACAGCGTCGCCGGACCGTCCGCCGGCGGCGTGCCGTCGGGGACCAGCCTGAACGCTTCGCGCAGGCCGGACAGGCCGGTGCCGGCCTGGGTGTTGGCGACGGTGATGTCGGCGACGACGAAGCGGCCGTAGGGCCAGTGCGACGGCGCGGCGGTGGCCAGTGCGTTCACCGTCAGGTCCATGCCGGCGGCGTGGAAGCTCGGCGCGCCACCCGCGGCCGGGACGGTGCCGCCGTGGACCGGCAACACCACGGCACCGCCGGCCAGGTCGCAGTACAGGCGCATCGGCGCGTCCCGGAGCACGGCCGGCAACTGGAACGCGAAACGCACCTGGTTGGAGGAGCCGGGCGCCAGCGTGACCGGCCACAGGAAGCCGAACGGCAGCCGCGAGGTCGCGTTGTTGACCGGCAGCATGAACGGTCCCTGCGGCGTGTCGACGGTGAGGAAGAAGCGCTGCGACGGCGCGAGGTGCAGGTCCGCCTGCATCTTCGAATCCATGCGCGCCTCGAGCACCTTGAACAGGCTGTCCTGCCCGGCGTCGACGTCCTCGATGCGGTCCATGTCCTGGCTGGCCGTGAGGCTCAGCGCGAAGGTGTCCGATGGCCGGTCCGCGCTCTTCGGCAGCGCGGTCAGCGCGACGGTGCGCGGCGCCGGCGTGCCGATCAGCGGCAGCGTGACGTGGCCATTGCTGGTGTCGTAGAAGTCGGCCGAGGCCTGGCGGATGGCGGCATCGGGCACGAGGAACACCAGCGCGCCGTGCACGGTCTGGTCCGGTTCGATGCGGATGTCGTTCTCGCCCGGCGCCGCGAGCGGCGACTGTGCCAGCCAGGTGGCCGGCGACGCGGGCCAGGCGCCGGCCTGGTTGAGCGTGACGAAGAAGTGCGAGGCGAAATCGGGAATGAGGTAGGGCGCGCCCTCGGACTGGATGTTCTTCAGCGTCATGTCCAGCGCCAGGAACACCTGGCCGCCGGGCGCGTCGATGCCGTGGAAGCGCTTCATCAGGTACATCTCGCGCGCGTGCCATTCCATCGCCCGGTTTTTGCCGCTGGCGTCGAGCGCGAGGCGCTTGGTCAGGATCACGTCCTGGCTGGGGATGTCCCGGCCGTAGACCAGCGCGGCCGCAGCGGCGCCGTACTGCGGGGCCTTCAGGCCTGTGCGGTAGCTGATCGTGTCGAAGCTGTAGCGCTCGGTGGAGCTCTGCAGCACCGGGAAGTCGAGCAACTGGGTGTCCGAATCGCGGCGGGCGTGGCCATCGACGGCCGGGCCGCTGACGGTGACGGTCAGCGCCGCCTTGCCGGCGGGCCGGGCCCTGGCGTCGGCGAGCACGTCCTGCAGCGCCTCGGCGAGTACGGCCGGATCCTCGGAGATCACGTAGCGGCCGCCGGAAAGCTCGGCCGCGCGCCTGAACGGCGCATCCCGGGCGCCGGTGCCCATGCCGACCCACAGCACCTGGATGCCGTCGGCCTTGATGCCCTGCAGCAGCTTCTCGAAGGCCGGCTGGTCGTCCTTGTCCACGTCCAGCGCCGCGTCGGTGAGGTAGACGATCACCCGCTTCTCGGCCGGCACTTCCTTCAGCGACAGGTAGGCCTTGCGCACCGAGCCGAGGATGTCGGTGCCCGGCCGCACCTGCAGGCTGCCCAGCGCCTGCAGCAGGTCGGACTTGCGCTGGGTGAATACCTGGCTGACGTTGACCTCGCCCGAGAAGCTGATCAGCTGCGTGAGGCTGTTCGCCGGCAGGCGCTCGATGAAGGCGTGGTAGAGATTCTTCATCTTGTCGATGCGGTAATTGCAGTAGTCGCAACCGGCGCCCGTCGGCGCGGTGTCCATCGACAGGCTGACGTCGGTGGCCAGCGTGATCACCGGCAGGTCCGACGGCGCCGCTTCCCGCGGGCGCTCGTAGATGGCGGCGTAGCGGTTGCCCAGGCGGTCGTTGATCGAGGCGAATACGTGCTGCAGGGCGTCGGCGTCGTCGGCGGAGTAGTAGGTGCCCTCGGACATGCCGGCCAGTTCCTTCAGCGTGCTGCCGTCGTGGCCGCGGCCGAAGCCGATGGTGAACAGCGGCACGTGCGCATCGGCCACCGCCTGCTTCACCTGCGCCTTGGTCGCGCTGCTGCCCTTGCCGGAATGGTCCTCGCGGCTATCGACGCCGTCGGTGAACACGACCAGGGTCGGGCGCTGCTCGCCACCCAGCAGCTTCAGGCCGGCCAGCACCGCGTCGTACAGCGCGGTGGAGCCGTCCGCACGGATCCGGCCCAGGTTGCGCAGCGCGTCCGCCTTGCCGGTGCCCTTGAGCGGGCGGATCTGCGAGTCGAAGTCGATCAACTGCACGCGCGTGTTGTCCGGCAACCCCTGGATGAAGCTGCGCGCGGAGGCGAGCACGCGGGTCATCGACTTGCGCATGGAGCCGGAGGAGTCGAGCACGAGCACCAGGCTCGGCGGCGTCTTGAGACGCTCGATGCGCAGGATCCTCGCGGGCTTGCCGCCTTCGACGATCTGCGTGTTGTCCGGCGTGGGCAGCAGTTTCGCGCCGGCGCCGTCCTGCAGCATGAAGTCCACCGTCGCCTGGTCGCCCTGCGCGGCGGCGTCCAGGATGCGCAACTGGCTGTCGGTGCCGGCGGCCTCGTCCACGGAGGGGTCGCGGTAGGCGCGGTCGACCAGCGAGCCGACGTCCAGCACGGTCATCTGCCCGGCGCTCACCGGCACCAGCCGCGTGCCGAGCGTGTCGGAGGCGGCTTTCAGGGTGTCGGGCACCAGCGTGACGTTCCAGTAGCCCGAGGGCAGCCAGAACAGCGTGTCGCCGTCGGGCGTGAGGGTGCCGCTGCGGTCGAGTTCCGGATGAGTGAGCGACACGCCGGCCGGCTCGCCGACCCGCACTTCGCCCAGCGCCGCGCCACGCACCTTGAGCGCGCCCAGGCGCTCGCCGTCGTGCACCGGCATCAGTGCATCGCCCTCGTCGAGGGCGATGGTCAACTGCTTCGGATCGGTCTTTGCGCTCCAGCTCAACTTCCACTGGATCGGCAGGGCGCCGTCCTGCGGCAGATCGTCGAGCGTGTAGTCGTGGGTCTTGTAGGCGTATAGCGTGCGCTGGTAGGCGAGGTCGCGCCGGTAGCGGCCCTGCAGATACGTGTTGCTGCCGTACAGCGTGACCGCGCCATCGGCCAGGGTGACCTTCAGGCTCTGGAAGCGGTGCCCGGGATTGGTCGTGGTGAAGTAGAGCGTGCCGTCCTTGAAGTCGGCGGTGCGCAAGGCCAGCGGCTTGCCGGCGCGCGGCTGCAGTTGCCGGCATACCGTCAGCCGGTAGCCATCGCCGCGCGGAAAGGCCACGCCCCACCAGTCGTCGCCCGCGCCGTCGCGCGCGTGTACGACCAGGCCATCGCGGTCGGCGGGCCAGGTTTCGCCGCCGAGCTGCGTGACGTAGCGCGACAGGTCGTCGAACGCGGTGGTGGTCTTGTCTTGCCAGTCCACCTGCAATTGCCAGGTCTCGCCGCTGGTAGAGCGGACGGTTTCCATGTTGTCCTTGTCGACGTAGCGCAGGTCCAGCCGCCCGTTCGCCGCGTGCTCGATCCCGACGTAGGCCTTCTGGGCACCGAACGGGTTGATGAAGGGCACGGCGATGTCCCAGCGCCCGGCCGGATAGGTCTTGCGCAGCGGCGCGGACGGTGCCGGGGCAGCAGGCGCCGACGCGTCTGCCGCGGTGGTCGCCCGTTGCGCAATGGAAGCTGCGCTCGTCGGCGTGATGCCTGGGCTCGCGACGTCCGTGTGGTTTTTTCCAAGCCACAGCACGCCGGTGCCTATGGCGGTTCCCACCGCAGCGACGGCGAGCAGTTTCACGGCGAGCCCGGTTTTCATCGCGAGTCATTCCTTCGTGGGACAGGGCGGGTTGCGCCGGCGCGCCGGTCCGCTACAGCAGCGCGAACTCGACGATGGCGCCGCCTTGTTTCGGATCGCAGGTGAAGGTCGCGGTGGTCGCGCCGTGGTCGAACGCGAGCGGCAGCCGCACCGTGGTGGTGTGGTCGCCGTTGGCGATCGTCTCGGCCTTGCCGTGCGAGGCGTAGGGTCCCCAGCTCTGCTCGATCAGGGCGTCCCACATCGGTTCCATGCGTTGCGAGTTGGAAACCAGCATGGCGGACAGGTAGCGTCGGGCGCCGTCGTGGTCGTGGCGGGCAAGCGCCTCGATCGTGGCGATCGATTTGCCTTCGCAGCTGACGGGGGCCTCCTGTGCGTGCGCGAGCGGCGTCAGGGTGAACGGGGCGAGCAACAGGACGAGACGATGGGTGCGCATCTTCATGGGTATCCCTGGGTGATGGGGCTGGTGTGGATGGGAACATCGACAGGTGATGCATGCGCGGACGACATCTGCGCGAGCAGGCCGTCATCCGAAGGCGAAGGTCCCGCGTAGCGCCAGTGCCACGGCTCGAACGCGATGCCCTTGGCGTTGCCCGCCGGATAGGACAGTTCGAAGCCGAATCGGCGGGCGTGGCGGGCGAGCCAGGCGAACGCCGGCGTATCGGCGAACGCCGCATCCGTCGGAGGCACGCCCGGCGTGGTCAGGTCCAGCGTGCAGCCGCTGTGGTGCTCGCTGAAGCCGGGCAGGGTGTTGACGTGCAGCACCGAGGCCAGCGGCAGGCCGCGGTCCAGCTTGCGTCGCACCAGCCGGCGCTGGTAGCCGAAGCTGCGGAAGCCGGACACCGCCTGCAGGGTGATCCCGTCGCGCGCCGCGGCTTCCAGCATGGCCTGCATGGCCGCCGCGGCACCGGGCGCCAGCCGCAGCGGCCGGCCGTAGACGTCCTGGCCTGCCTGCACCAGCGATGGCGCTTCCGGTTGCAGCGACCATCCATGCGCGAGGGCGTAGCCGGGCGTGGCGCCGAGGCGGGCCGCGGCGTGCACGGCGCGTTGCCGGTACTGCGGCGAATGCGGAGGCGGATCGCCGCAGGCGTCGGCCAGCGGCGTCCACAGCATCCAGGCCAGTGCCAGCCACGCCATCGCGTGCGCGCCTGTGTTGGGCATGCCGGCAGGCATGCTCAGGCCTTGCCGGGCGTAAAGGTCCAGCGAATCGTCATGGTGGCCGGAACGTCGCCCGCCGTGACCTTGCGGGTCTGCTGGCCGCTCTGCGGCCCCTTGCCGGACCAGTGCAGGTCGTCGAGCTCGATGTCGCCGATGGTCACTTGCCCGGTGCTGGTCTTGCCGCTGGCGTCCCTGGCCTGTTCGTCCACGGTCAGGCCGGGCAGCTTGAGGCTCAGCAGGCGGGTGTCGCCGTTCCATTCGGCGCGCGCATCGGGCAGGTCGGAACCCTTGCAATCGTTGCGCCCTTCGCCGTGGCGCTGTTCCGAGCCGGTGACGTAGTTGGCGTAGCCTTCGCCCACGTCCATCGAACGGTAGCGCGAGGACCCTTGCGTGACCGCGTGCAGCGAGCACCTGGCCTTGGTCGGATCCACCGCCCATCGGCCGAGGTCGTGGCGGGTGTACTTGGGTGCCATGCGGTCCTTGGCGGTGCGGGCCATCTCGCGCTGGGCCGGCGACATGCTGGCGCTCATCTTCATCATGGCCGCGGTCATGCAGGCCTCGTCCTCGCCGCAGGTGGCCATGGCCTGCTGGATGGCCGGCATCATCGCCTGCCGCAGCGGCTCGCCCTGCTTGATGATTTCCTGGGCGTTGTCCACGCTCGAGCGGTGGCCTTGCTCGCCCCACAGGTGCACGGTGCCGTCCAGGCGCTGGTGCACCGAGGCATCGGCATAGGTGCCGGCCTTGGCGTTTTCCTTGTGCGTCTGCCCGGCGATGTCGATGGTGTAGACCAGCGTGGCGGGCATTTCCCTGACGTCGTAGGAGGGGGCGTCACCGGCCGTGCCCGGTGACGACAGGGCAAGGCCGAGGGCGGCCGCGAGGCCGGCGAGGATGAAGCGGCCGTGCCGCTGCGGCGCGAGGGCGCAAGGGAGGGCGTGCTGATCGGTCATGTCCGGAACCTGGCTGCGTCGGGAGGGGACGCGCCACGCAATCGCGGCGCGCACCGTATCGCAGCGCAATTGCGCCGGCCGGTGCTTGATGGCCGTTTTAGGGGATCGTTACGGACTCTTACTTTGCTGCCGAATCAAGCACTTGGGTACAGCGGCAGGCTGGCGGGCCGACATCCTTGCGAGGCGATTTCCTACAACCGATGTACGCCGATGCCATCCTTCGCGAGCTGCGCCTGCACGCTGTCCGGCCCGGCCAGGTGGGCGGCGCCGACGGCGATGAAGACGGTGCCGGGTTGCTGCAGCATGCCGGCGATGCGTTTGGCCCAGGCTTCGTTGCGTTCGACCAGCAGGCGCTGGTAGAGCTCGGGCGTCTCGCGGCGCATCAGGTCGATCTCGAGTCGCGAAAGGGCGGCCTCGTCGCCGCTCTTCCACGCCTCGATGATCGCCTTGAGGTCCACCGCGGCGCGGTCGGTGTCGCGCAGGGTCGAGCGCAGCATCGCCAGTTGCACGGCCTGCGGCATGTCGGCCAGGAAGCGGATCTGCTGTTCGGCAGTTTCCAGCCCGCGCACCGGCTTGCCGGCTTTCGTCATTGCCGCGCGCAACTGCTTGTCGACACCTTCGGCAGGATCGAGGCCGGCCTTGGTGAGCGGCGCCACGGTGAGGGTGAGGGCGGCCAGCCACGGCCGCATCAGGTTCAGCGCAGCGACGCCGCCGGGCACGTCCGCCAGCCGGGCGGCGCGCGCGAGCCGCTCGCGGTCGAAGGGCGTGAGCAGGCCCGACAGCGGATGGGCCATGTCCATGCCGTACTGCAACACCAGCGCCGTCATGGTGGCCTGGTCGTCGTCGGTGATCTCCACGTACAGCGCCTGGCTGTCGGCCAGCGCCTTGTCCAGTTCGGCGGAGTGCCAGTCGGTGTCGTGCGGCAGCAGGTGCACGGTGCCGAAGAGGTAGATGGTGGTGTCGGCGTCCTTGACTGCCCATAGTGCCGGTTGGGCCAGCGCAGGAACGGCAGCCAGGGCGAGCACCAGCGCCAGCCCCAGTGCACGCAGCCGGGCCATCGTCCCACGCTGCAACCAGGCGGTGTACGACCGTTGTGCGATGGGGACGGCGGGCGATGGACGCATCATGGCGACTCTGCGTGATCGGTGGTGGTGTCCAAGCAGATGCTACCGCCTGATCAGGGCGAGGCCAGCAGTTTCTCCGCGGATTCGGCGGCCAGCGCGGCCGTGGCGTCCTTCTGCAACGTGGCAAGGCGCGCCTGGGCGCGGGCACGGCTAGTGCCGTCGCCTTGCTGCGCCATCCAGCGGCTGTACAAGCGCAGTACGTCCGCGCTGGCGGAGGTGCCCGGATCGAACCTGGCCAGGGCGATCGCCGCGTCCCCAGCATCGTGGTCGCGCAGGGCGAGGATCAGCCCGATGTAATGCAGGTTGTCGCCCGTGGGGTCGTTCGGACGCGGTCCCGTAGCAGCCGCCTTCAGCGCGATGCGCGCCTGCAAGGGGTTGCCGGCGGCGGAAGCGGCCATCGCATGGATAAGCATGCGCTCGTATGCGTAATCGCCCGGCTGCTTCTGGGCATCGATCAAGAAGTCCGTATCGCGCCGGATTGCCGCCACGGCGCCCGGTTCGGCAAGCAGCGCAGCAGCAGCCTCGTTCAGACGTATCGCGAGCCACAATGCAGGATCCTGCGCCGGGTCCACCAGTGAAGCCGCCTTGCGGCAGTCCGCAAGCGAACCGGCCGCGTCATCTTCGTACCAGTCGCTTCCCGCGCGCAGCATCCAGGCGAGCGCCTGCCGAACGGCGTTGTGTTGCTCCGTAGCGGTTGCCAGCAACTGGGAGGCAATGGGCTTCACCTGGGACGTCAGGCCAGCATTGAGCAGGGCGATGGCCAGGTTGTCACCGCTGGCGAAGGTCAACCATGGATCAACGCCCAGCGACCTGTGATAGCTGTTGGCGAAAAGCCGTATGGCTTCGCCGTTCTTTCCTTCGCGAGCGAGCACGAGGGCGAGATTGTAGGCATCTCCCCGTGCGTCGTGTTCGTTGCCGATCGCCTCGCTGGCGGCAAGCGCCGCGCGGTCGGCCGCCTCCGTCGCCGCGACGTTTCCCTCGGCCTCGCCGATGAAGGCCTCGCTGTTGTGCAGGTCGGCAGCCCGCTGACGCAGCTGGTGCCGGTCGATCAGGTTGCGCGCCCGGGCCAGCTTTGCGTGGGCCAGAGACATCCGATGCAATCGAGCCGCCACGTTGACCGCTTTGAGCGCAACGGTGACGCTCATGTTCGCGTCGCGTCCGGCCATCGGCTCTGCGCGGTCCAGCAGTGCCAGCGCATCTTCGTAACGGTGCCGGTTCATGGCCAGCTGAGCCAACTGGACCAGGCTGCCGGCGGCCATGACCTCGTTGCCCTGGGCACGCGCCGACGCCAGCACTTCCTGCAGGGTGTGCTCGGCCAGGTCGGATTCGCCGGTGACGAGTTGGGCCTCGCCTAACCTGAAGCGGGCAGGTAGGAAGTTTGGCGCGTTCTGCGAGGAGAGCAGGAAGTAGGGCTTGGCTTGCGCCCAACGGCCGCTCATGGCCTCGTCCAGCCCGCGCGCAAATGTTTCGGCCAGATATGCATCCGCGGGCTGCGTGCCCTGGGGTTGCGCCGCAGGTACCAGTCCCAGTGCGCGGCGGATGCGCCCGACCGCCTCGATGCCGAGCGTTCCCGGCTGATCTCCCGTGACGATGATGTCGGAGGGAGCGGCGGACTTGCCGGGATCGAGATGCAGATCCAGTTCGTAGAGTTTGTCGGCGATCTTGCGCAGGCGGCTGTCGATCACGATGTCGGCATGCGTGACCAGACGTGCATGTTCGGCGTGATTGCGGCCGGCCTGCGGCGTGTAATCCCAAACGTGAGCGACCTGCAACGCATCGATGACGTCGATGCCATGGGCCTGGCCCAGCAGGCTGGTCATCAGGCCCGGCAGGCCGTGGGAAACCCAGCCGAGCGCGGGATCGCCGGTGGCATTGGTGGTGGGCAGCATCGCCAGTCGCGGCGGAGCCGGCACGGGCGGTGCCTTGCTCGCAGGGATGAACCAGAAGGCAAGCGCCGCGAGCACCAGTGGTATCGCCATGCCGAGCGCCAGGTAGGCCTGGCGTGTCTGGCGCACCAGGGGAGCGGGAGCAGCTCCGGATGCTCGGTCTTCAGGGTCGGGGCGCTCCGCGGCCGCCGGCGTGACAGGCGCCACCCACTGCAGCCCGCGGCCGTACACGGTACGGATGACCGCCTGCCGGTCGCCATCGTCGTCGAGGGCGCGGCGGGCCTTGTAGAGCAGTTGGCTGAGCGCCGCATCGGTGATCGGCCGGTGGCCCCACAGGGCGGCGATCACTTCCTGCTTGCCCACGGCGCGGTCGCGGTTCTCGACCAGCAGCCAGATCAGGTCGAATACCTTCGCTTCCAGGTCGACCGGCTGTCCATCGCGCAGCAGCCGGCGGCTGGCAGGCACGATCGTGTACCCGCCGCATTGCCACATCTGGTGACTTCCCTCTCCCTGCATTGCCGCCGCGTCCGTCCCGTCGCGTCCCCGGCGGGAGGTTTACCACAACTGCCGGCGGTGTTCAGCGCGGCACGCGGTAGCCGCCGGGTACGCCGCGCGGGCTCAGGGTGATCTGCCAGAGCTGGTCGCGGCGGCTGCGGAACACGGCCGCCGAGACGGCCAGGTAGTAGTGCCACATGCGGCGGAAGCGTTCGTCGTAGTGATGCGCGAGCGCCGGCCAGGCGGCGTCGAAGTTGGCGCGCCAGGCGGTGAGGGTCTTGTCGTAGTCGGCGCCGAAGTTGTGCCAGTCCTCGACCACGAACAGGCCCTCCAGCGCGGTGGCGGTCTGGCTCATCGCCGGGATCATCGAATTGGGGAAGATGTACTTCTCGATCCACGGATCCGGCCGCGACGGCGCGCCGTTGCTGCCGATGCAATGCAGCAGGAACAGGCCTTCCTCGCGCAGGCAGCGCCGCGCCACCTCGAAGTAGCTGCGATAGTTGAGCGCGCCGACGTGCTCGAACATGCCGATCGACATGATCGCGTCGAAGGGCTCGTCGAGCTCGTGGTAGTCCTGCAGGCGGATCTCCACCGGCAGCCCGGCGCACAGCGCCTGCGCGTAGGCGGCCTGTTCCTGCGAGACGGTGATGCCCACGCCCTCGATGCCGTATTTCTCAGCCGCGTACTTGAGCGCCTCGCCCCAGCCGCAGCCGATGTCCAGCACGCGCTGGCCTGGCTTGAGGCGCAGCTTGCGGCAGATCAGGTCGAGCTTGGCGACCTGGGCGTGGTCGAGGTTGTTCGCTTCGGCCCAGTAGCCGCACGAGTACACCAGCCGCTCGCCGAGCATGGCCTGGAACAGGTCGTTCCCCAGGTCGTAGTGCGCCTTGCCGATCTCGAAGGCATGTTCGCCGCGCTGCAGGTTGACGAACCGCGCCTTGAGGTGCGCGATCAGCGTGTCGAGCGTTTTCAGCTCCTGGTCGAGCTGCGCACGCAGCAGGCGGGTGAACAGGCCGGGCAGGTCGTCGCTGTCCCACCAGCCGTCCATGTAAGCCTCGCCGAGGCCCAGCGAGCCGTGTGCGAAGACGCGCGCGTAGAGCCGGTCGTCGTGCACGCACAGGTCGCAGGGCGGCTTGTCGGCGGCGCGGACGCCGGCAAGCGCCAGCAGGTCGATGGCTCGTTGCTCGAGGGACGGCTGGCGGAAGGGCATCGCGGAGCTCCTTCAGATGGCGGCACGCCTCACTGCGCGCCCAGAACGCCGAAGCGTATGGTCGAGGTTGCATAGACCACGTCGACGCCTTCCTCGCGTACCCGCGCGAGGAAGGCGTCGGCCTGTTCGGTGCGGAGCAGGAACTCGACCTTCACCGGCAGGTCGTCCGACAGTTCGAAGAACGCTTCCTCGCGCAGCACGCCGTGCCGGCCGAAGCCGGCGGTGGCGCGGAACACCGAGCCGCCGCCGATACCCTGGCGCCGGGCCTGCTCCAGCAGCCATTCGGACAGCAGCATGCCGTCGTGGCGCGCACGCACGTGGGCGTAGAAGCACAGTTGCACGCCCTCGATCGTCTTCTCGCTCATGCAGGTCTCCTCGTCAGTGGCGCAGCAGGCCGCGGGTGAGCGCGATGCCGAGCAGGGTCAGGCTAATCGAACCGACCAGATGCACCAGCAGATGGCCGCCGAACCACAGGTATTGCTGCCGCAGCAGCAGCGTGGAGGATTCGGCCGAGAACGTGGAAAAGGTGGTCAGTCCGCCGAGAAAGCCGGTGAACACGAACAGGCGCAGTTCCGGCGGCAGCGCCTGGAAGTGGTCCCACACGCCCATCGCGCAGCCCATCAGCAGCCCGCCGAGCAGGTTGGCGACGAGCGTTCCCGGCGGCAGCGTGGGAAAGACCTGGTTGAGCAGGCTGCCGAGCAGCCAGCGCAGCCAGCAGCCCAGCGCACCGCCGAAGCCGATGGCAAGGAATCCGGTATAGCCCACGAGAGCGCCTCCTCAAAGGATCGAAGTCGTCCGGACGTCCGCGGCTACGGGCACGCGCCCGCACCCGGAACGCGCCGGTGTGCAGGCATCATCAACCCCTCGACGGGGGTGGTTCGTTCCGGCAGGAACGGGAGGCATGCCATCTCCCATCCGGCGGATGCTAGCGGATGGGTGGCGGCCGGCCAATGGGCGGGGCGCCGCCTGCGTGCATGGCATACTGGCCACCGCTTCCCGGCGCCAGTGCATGAACCCCAAGCATCCCCCCATCCGGCGCAGCCTGCCCTGGCTGCTGGCCGGGCTGTCGATGATCGGTCCGTTCTCGATCGACGCGGTGTTCCCCGCGTTTCCGCTGATCGGTGCCGCCTTCGGCGTGGACGCGGTGGCACTGCAACAACTGCTCAGCGTGTACCTGGTCACCTATGCGGCGATGAGCCTGTTCCACGGGGCGATCTCCGATGCGCTCGGCCGCAAGCCGGTGATCGTGGCGGGCATGCTGGGCTATGCGCTGGCGTCGATCGGCGCGGCGATGTCGGTGTCCTTCGGCATGCTGCTGGTGTGCCGCGGCGTGCAGGGTGCGTGCGCGGGCGCGGGACTGGTGGTCGGGCGCGCCATCATCCGCGACAGCCTGGAAGGCCAGGCGGCCCAGCGACTGATGTCGCGGGTGATGATGATCTTCTCGGTGGCGCCGGTGATCGCGCCCATGGTCGGCGCACAGTTGCTCGGCCTGGACGGCTGGCACGGCATATTCTGGGTGCTGACCGGCTTCACCACGCTGCTCGCGCTGCTGCTGGTGCTGATGCTGGAGGAGACCCATCCGGCCGAG
This sequence comes from Frateuria sp. YIM B11624, assembly GCF_049727805.1. Classification (NCBI taxonomy): domain Bacteria; kingdom Pseudomonadati; phylum Pseudomonadota; class Gammaproteobacteria; order Lysobacterales; family Rhodanobacteraceae; genus Frateuria; species Frateuria sp. YIM B11624. The sequence continues at coordinate 117,640 of NZ_JBCNYA010000007.1, read as the reverse complement.
CGGCGCAACCGCTTCGCGCTCAAGCCGCTGCTGGGCAGCTACCTGAGCTTCGCCCGCGACCGGCCGATGTGGCCACTGCTGGTCTCGCTCTCGGTCAACTTCGCCGGGCTGTTCCTGTACATCGCTTCGGCGCCGCGGGTGGTGCGCGGGCTGTTGCATCTCACGGAGCAGGGTTTCCCCTGGCTGTTCATCCCGGTGGTGGCCGGACTGGTCGCCGGTTCGTGGTTGTCGGGCCGACTGGCCGGGCGGCGCGGCGTGGCGTTCACGGTGAACCTCGGCTATGCCGCGCTGCTGCTGGCCTGCGCGCTGCATCTGGTGCTGGCGCTGGTGTTGGCGCAGCCGCGGCTGCCCTGGTCGATCCTGCCGCTGGTGCTGCATGGCGTGGGAGTACAGCTTGCATTCCCGACGCTGACCCTGCTGTTGCTGGACCGCTTCCCGCGCCATCGCGGCGGCGTCGCCTCGGTGCAGGCATTCACCAGCCTGATGCTGAGCAGCATCGTCGCCGGCGTGCTTTCCCCGCTGCTGTCGGTGAGCATGCTTCACCTTGCGCTGGGCGCCAGCCTGCTGACCCTGGTCGGGCTGGTGGCATGGCTGGACTATTGCCGGTCGACCCGCCACCCGCGTCCGCCGCCGCCGCGGGACACCGCCTTGCAGGCGCAGATCGTCGAGCCGCGCTGAAGGTTGCGCGAAGTCGTCCGCGGACACCGCGCCGGGCGTGACTTTCGCCAGTCGGCCCTGCCGCGGTGCTCGCCTATGCTGCGATCCATCCCCCGCTTGCCATGACACCAATGCGTCCTCCCGCCCGCCACCCTTCCCGGCCCCGCGGCCATCGCGCCGCGCGCGCCCTGGTTGCCTCGCTCGCCCTGCTGGCCCTGCCGGCCATGGCGGTGACGGTCGACGGCCATATCGATCCGGCCGAGTGGCAGGGCGCCAGGCGCATCACCGACTTCCGCAAGACCCAGCCGCTCAACGGCGAACCGGGCAGCCTGCCGACCGAGGCGTGGGTGCTGTCCACGCCCGAGGGTCTGGCGGTGGCCTTCCGCTGCATCCAGCCGCCGGGCGTGCCGCGCACGCACCAGCGCATCCGCCGCGACGAGCAGGCGCAGGTCGACCGCGTGAACCTGATGGTCGACTTCGACGACGACGGGCGCACCGGCTACAACTTCATGGTCACCCTCTCCGACGACCTCAACGACGCGGTGCTGACCAACGAGAGCCGCTTCAACACCGACTGGGACGGCAACTGGAAGCACGCCGTCAGCGAGGACGCGCAGGGCTGGTCGGTGGAGATGCTGATCCCCTGGTACATCGCGCCGATGCGCGGCGCGAGCAACGGCGAGCGCACCATCGGCCTGTACCTGGACCGCGTGATCGGCTCGACCGGCGAGCGCGACGCGTGGCCGGTGGCCAGCTTCGAGAAGCCGCGCTTCCTCTCCGACTTCGTGCCGGTGACGCTGCCGGCCTACACGCAGTCGCTGTTCGCGATCACGCCCTACGCTGTGGCCATCCGCGACCAGGTGCATGGCGACAATACCTTCGACGGCGGCGCCGACATCTTCTGGAAGCCCAACGGGCAGACCCAGCTCACCGCGACGATCAACCCCGACTTTGGCCAGGTGGAAAGCGACGACCTGGTGGTGAACTTCGGCGCCGAGGAAACCTTCTTCACCGACAAGCGCCCGTTCTTCACCGAGAACCAGGGCATCTTCGACTTCGGCCTGCTGATCGACAACAGCCAGCTGATCTACACCCGTCGCGTGGGCGGACCGGCCGACGACGGCAACGGCTCCGGCGACGTGACCGGCGCGCTCAAGCTCAACGGCAGCGTGGGCGCCACGCGCTACGGCGTGATGGCGGCACAGGAGAGCGGCGATGCCGGCCGCACCTTCTCGGCGCTGCGCCTGATCCACGACTTCGGCACGCAGACGCTGGGCATGCTGGCCACGCACGTGGACCGCCCCTGGCTCGACCGCGATGCCGACGTGCTTGGCATCGACCATCGCTGGCAGCCCAACGCCAAGCTTACCGTGACCAGCAACGTGGTCGGCAGCGCGATCGACCAGCACAACACCACCGTGCGCGGCACCGGCGCCACCACCGTGGTCGAGTACGAGATGAACGAGCGCTGGACCCAGGAATGGCTGGGCATGCACTTCGACGACAAGCTCGACCTCAACGATTTCGGCTACCTGCCGCGCAACAGCCTCAACTACGTCCACTATGAGGTGCGCCGCCGCTTCGCCGACCTGCCGGCCGACTCGCGTTTCGCCTCGCACGTGTGGCACTGGCGCATCATCGGCATGGACAACGACCATGGCTTGAACCTGGAACGGCAATTCCGCGTGATCCGCGAGAGCCAGCTGCGCGACGGCGGCGAATCGGACTGGCAGCTCAACCTCGACGCCCCCGCGTACGACGACCTGCTCACCCGCGGCCACGGTGCGCTGCGCATCCCGCACAACGCGATGCTGGACTGGGAGCGCACCAGCCCGCGCAAGGGCGACTGGGCGTGGGAGTCGGAGGTGACGCTCAAGGGCAGCGACCGCGTCGGCCTGCGCCGCATCGGCTACGCGGCCGAGTTCCAGCCCACCTATTTCATCAACGATGCCTTCAGCGTGTTCAGCGGCGTCACCTACGAGTTCGATCCGGACTGGCTGGTGTGGCAGCACGACAACCTGATCGGCAGCTTCGACAGCCACCAGATCCTGCTCGACGCCGGCGTCAACTGGAACATCGGCAACCGCGAGGAACTGCGCGTGAAACTGCAGGCATTGGGCCTGGACGCGCGCCTGCTGCAGGCTTATCGCGTCAACGGCGACCGGCGCGCGGTGGCGGTGGACGATCCGGTGAACGATTTCAGCGTGCGCAACCTGGGCTTCCAGATCCGCTACCGCTACGAGCTGGCGCCGCTGTCGGACCTGTACGTGGTGTACGGGCGCGGCGGCTACGCGCTCGACCCGCGCTACAGCGAAGCGGGCAGCCAGTTCGGCCGCAGCTTCGACCTGCGCGACAGCGAGCAGTTGCTGGTGAAGCTCGCCTATCGCTTCGAACTGTAGGTTTCCGTAGGGTGGGCTTCAGTCCACCATCGCCTCTGCGGCAAGCCGGATCGGTGGGCTGAAGCCCACCCTACGGGTATCCGCTCGCCGCTGCACACGGCATGCTGTGCGGCCATGACTCCCGATTTCATCGCTTCGTTGCTCGGCCGTCCGGCCACGGTGCTGCCGCAAGCGTTCTACGCGCGCGACCCGCGCGTGGTGGCGCCCGGGTTGCTCAACAAGGTGCTGCTCAACGCCGACGGGCGCAGTGGGCGCATCGTCGAGACCGAGGCGTACTGCGGCGCGATCGACCCGGCTGCGCATTCATGGCGTGGGCGCACCGCCCGCAATGCGACGATGTTCGGCCCGGCCGGCCTGCTCTATGTGTACTTCACCTACGGCATGCACTGGTGCTGCAACCCGGTGTGCGGCGAGGAAGGCGAGGGCGTGGCGGTGCTGTTGCGCGCGCTGGCGCCGCTGACGGGCCTGGCGGCAATGCGCGCCGCCAGGCCGCACTGCCGGCACGATCGCGACCTGTGCCGCGGCCCGGCGCGGCTGTGCCAGGCGCTGGGCATCAATGGCGCGCAGGATGGCATCGACCTGGTCGAGGGCACGGGTGGTTTCACCATCGTCGACGACGGCACGCCGCCACCTTCGGCGCCCGTGGCCTCGCCACGGATAGGCATCACCCGCGCGGCGGAGGAACCCTGGCGCTGGCACGTGCCGGGCGATCGGCACGTGTCGCGCTAGGGCTGGTTGACGCCCGCTTGATCCGCCCGGGCGGACGGTGGCGTCAACCCAGCCAGGAGATCGAGCCATGCCCTACAAATCCACGCGTGACCTGCCTGACGCCGTGCGCGACAACCTGCCGGAGCATGCGCAGGACATCTTCAAGGAAGCATTCAACAGCGCCTGGGACGAATACGCCGACCCGGACAAGCGCCGGGGCAAGGAATCGCAGGAGGAAGTCTCGTTCAAGGTCGCCTGGGCGGCGGTGAAGAACGAGTACGAGAAAGGCGACGACGACAAGTGGCACAGGAAGTAGCGGCAGCCGGATCCTTCCCCCGCACGTGGGGGAAGGTGCCCGAAGGGCGGATGGGGGAAGCCTCGCGGGAAGCCTCAAATTCCAAGCGTCCAAAGCGCGCAGGTGGACTCTCCCGCGAGCCCCAGCCCCTCACCCCAACCCTCTCCTCGCAGGGGAGAGGGAGTTAGGTTCAGGCGAGATTGCGCGCTTGCAGGAACGCCAGCGCCTCGCCCGCATCCTGCTCGAACCACGCCTGCGTCGAGCCCAGCCGGAAGCTGTAGCCCCAGGCGTCCATGTCGGCCATCAGCCGCGCGCGGCCCACGCCCGGTAGGTCGTCGGCGAGCAGGATCTGCAGGTAGCAGGTGGCGTCTTCCTCTTCCACCGAGTCGGTGGCGTCGGTATGCACCTGGGCGCGCCGCTCGGGCGGCAGCACGAGCAGATGGCAGGCCTCGTGCAGCAGCGAGTGCACGGGCGTGTCGTCGCGTGCATAGACGCCCGTGCCGATGACGCCGGCCTCCTCGTCGCCCCAGTAGCTGCCGGGGATCGGCTCACCGGCAGGCACGCGGTGCAGTGCCAGCCCGTGGCGCGCGAGCAGGGCGATCGGCGTCTCGTAGCCGATGTCGGCCAGGCGCAGGACGTCAGGAGTGTTCATGGGGCGTAGGGTGGACTTCGGCCCACCGCTCTGGTGCCGCGAGGTGGGCCGAAGCCCACCTGCGGTCAGGGCGTGGCAGTCTTGCCGTCCGGCAGCGCGACGGACAGCTCGAGCACTTCATGCCCGCTGTCGCGCTCGACGTTGATGTTGATCGCATCGATGTCGACGTGGACGTACTTCTTGATCACCTCGAGCAGCTCGTTGCGCAGCAGCGGCAGGTAGTCCGGCGCGCCGCGGGTGGAGCGCTCCTGCGCCACGATGATGCGCAGGCGTTCCTTGGCGACCGAGGCGGTGGGTTCCGGCTTGCGCTTCAGGAAATCGAGAATGCCCACAGTCAACCTCCGAATACGCGCTGGAGAAAGCCCTTCTTGGCCACTTCGGTGAAGCGCAGCGGGCGCGACTCGCCCAGGATGCGCGCCACGGTGTCGCGGTAGGCATGGCCGGCGTTGGAGTTCTCGTCCAGGATCACCGGCACGCCGGCGTTCGACGCCGCCAGCACGTTCTCCGATTCCGGAATCACGCCGATCACGGTGATGCCGAGGATCTCCTCCACGTCCTTGACGCTCAGCATCTCGCCGGCGGCCACGCGGGCGGGGTTGTAGCGGGTCAGCAGCAAGTGCTGGGTAATGCCGGCCTCGCCGCGCTCGGCACGGCGGGTCTTGCTGGCGAGCAGGCCCAGGATGCGGTCCGAATCGCGTACTGAGGACACTTCCGGATTGACCACCACCACGGCGTGGTCGGCGAAGTACATCGCCAGGTGCGCGCCCTTCTCGATGCCGGCGGGCGAATCGCACACGACGTAGTCGAAGCCCTCCTTCGAAAGGTCGTCGAGCACCTTCTCGACGCCTTCCTGGGTCAGCGCATCCTTGTCGCGGGTCTGGCTGGCGGCCAGCACGAACAGGTTCTCGTGGCGCTTGTCCTTGATCAGCGCCTGCTTGATCGTGGCCTCGCCGTGCACGACGTTGACGAAGTCGTACACCACGCGCCGCTCGCAGCCCATGATGAGGTCGAGGTTGCGCAGGCCGACGTCGAAATCGATCACCGCGACCTTCTTGCCGGCCATCGCCAGGCCGGTGGCCAGCGAGGCGCTCGTGGTGGTCTTGCCGACGCCGCCTTTGCCGGACGTGACGACGATAATCTCAGCGCTCAAGGGCTCTTCTCCGGTAATGCTTGGCAGGTGGGAATCGCCGGTCACAGCCTGGCGATCATCAATTTTTCACCATCGAGCCAGCATTGCACAGCCTGGCCTTCGAGGTCTTTCGGGATCTGTTCAAACACGCGGTAGTGGCCGGCGATGGCCACCAGTTCGGCGCGGAAGTCGGACACGAAGATGCGCGCCTTCTCGTCGCCCTGCGCGCCGGCCATGGCGCGGCCGCGCAGGCCGCCGTAGACGTGGATGGAGCCGTCGGCGATCACCTCTGCGCCGTTGGCGATCGCGCCGGTCAGCACCAGGTCGCGGTCGCGCGCGTAGACCTGCTGGCCCGAGCGCACGGTGCCGTCGTGGTGCTGCGCGCCGAGCGCGGGACCGGCCGGCGGCGCGGCGTGGATCGGTTCGCGCACCGGAGCGGGTGCGGGGGCGGCGGCCGGTGCCGGCGTGGGCGGCGCGATGCTGCCGCCGTCGGCCGGCTCGTAGGCGGCGCGGAACTTGGCGATCAGCGGCAGGCCCATGCGCTGGGCGAGCGCCTCGGTGGCGCTGGTGCCGTAGGCCAGGCCCACCGGCAGCATGCCGGCGCTGCGCACGGCCTCGAGCAGGGCATCGACGGTGCCATCGTCGGGCAGATCCATCAGGTGCGAAAGATCCAGCACCACGGCGGCGCGGGAGAACAGTTGCGGGGCCGAGCGCACGCGGCGCTCCAGTTCCTCGCACAAGGCGGCGGCATCCACGCGGCGCACGCGCACGCAGGCGATGCCGACCTGGCCGAAGCGCAGGTCGCAGGCGTCAGTCGTATCCATCTTTACGGTCACTGATGCCGCTCTCCGGCAATGCGGCGCGGCTGGGAAGTGGGGGAGAGTGAGGAAGCGGGGACGGGCAGCTCGCGCTCGGCCAACCACGGCACGTCGGGCAGGCCGCCGCGCTCGAGCCAGGTTTCGCGCACGAAAGCGTAGCTGGGCAGGTCCTTGGCCAGCAGGCTGACCTGCGGACCGGACTCGCCCATGCGCTGCTGGCCCACTTCCTGGAAGCCGTAGGTGCCGTGGAACAGCACCACCACGTCGTCGCGCGGCTCCAGGAACACCTCGCAGGTGAGCAGCGGCACGCGCACCTCGGCGTAGCTGGTCACGTCGCAGTAGAACACCTTGCCCAGGCCGTGGCGGCGGTAGGCATTGGCGATCACGATGCGGTCGATGTAGACGAACGACTCGTAGTGTTCGGCAAACCAGCGATAGTTGGGGCTGTCGTAGTTGCCGCCGTCGCGCAGCGCGATCAGGAAACCGGCCAGGTGGCCGTCGATCTCGGCGACGCGGAAGTATTCGGCATGCTCGTAGAAGTAGCGCAGCTGCGCAGCGTCCAGGGCGAGGATGGAGCGGCCGGCGGCGTTGTTGAGCGCCAGCACGGCATCCAGATCGTGCTCGCGCACGTCGCGGATGGCTAGGGCCATTCGTTGCTCCGCAGATAAGGCAGTGAACCGGTGGGTCGCCGCAGGCGTCCCGCAAGGGCGCATTATGGCATGCGGGGCCGGGCCGCACACCCTGCGCGCGGCTGTAAAACCTTTGTAAAACGCGAGCCTGCATGGCTTGTGGCAGGGTGACTTCCCGCGCATTGCGCAAGGCACGCGGGGGCCTATGATGCGGTTCATGTCCTGGATCAACTTCAACCACATCCGGCTGCTGCGGCTGACCGGGCTGTTCACCTACCTGTGCGTGGGCACCCCGCTGCTGACGGAGTGGGCGACCGAACGGCTGACCCAGCTCAACCGTCCCGGCATATCGCTGCTGCTGTGGACGCTCTGCTACCTGATTTTCGGGATGCTGTACTGGGCCGTGACCACCAACCTGGGCGCGCGCCGCTACGTGGGGCTGCGCCTCACGGGCATGGCCGTGATGAGTACGGCTGCAGTCGCGGTGGGCTGGTACAGCCACAGCGGGCTATCGGCCATGCTCATGGCAGTGACCGCCGTCGTGCTGCCCTGGCTCCTGCCGTTCTGGGTGGGAGTGGTCTGCATCGTGGTGCAGAACGTGGCGCTGGTGTTCGTATTCATGAATTTTCCCGAGTACCAGCACAACGTCTGGCTGGCTTTCCTGCAGATCAGCATCTATCTGGGCATCTGCGCACTCGGCTTCGTTGCCTCGATGATCGCCAGCCAGCAGACCGAAGCGCGCGAGGTGCAGCGGCGGCTCAACTCCGAGCTGCGCGCCACCCGGGCGCTGCTGGCCGAGTCCACCCGCATCGCCGAGCGCATGCGCATCGCGCGCGAGCTGCACGACCTGATCGGTCACCACCTGACCGCGCTGAGCCTCAATCTCGAAGTGGCCAGCCACCTGGCCAACGACGCTTCGGCCGAGCACGTGCGCAAGGCGCAGGCGACTGCGCGGCATCTGCTGTCGGACGTGCGCGAGGCGGTCAGCGAGCTGCGCCAGGACGATGCGATCGACCTGACCCAGGCGCTGCGCAGCCTGATCGAGGGCGTACCCGGCCTGACCGTGCACGTGGACCTGCCGCCGCGTTTCGCCCTGGAGGATCCGCGCCGCGCGCAGGTGTTGCTGCGTTGCGCGCAGGAGATCATCACCAACTGCGCCAAGCACGCAGGCGCGCGGCAGTTGTGGCTGACCTTCGCCTACGCCGACGCCAACCAGCTCGGACTGCATGCGCGCGACGACGGCCGTGGCGTGGCGCATTTCAAACCGGGCAACGGGCTGTCCGGCATGCGCGAGCGGCTGGCCGAGTTCGGTGGCAGCGTGGCGGTGGATACGGCGGTCAGCGAAGGCTTCGCGCTGACCGTGCGGCTGCCGCTGGGCGAAACGCTGGAGCTGGCGCACGCGCCGTCGCGCACGGAACCGCCCGCGCTGAGCATGTCATGACGGCAGGCCGGCGCATCCCATGCCAGAATGGCGGGCAGCGCCCGGTCGCCGTGTCCCGCGTGAACCGCACGCGATCACCGCATTGTTGAGGAACCGCGATGATTTCCGTCTGTCTCGTCGATGACCAGAACCTGGTGCGCCAGGGCGTCCGCTCGCTGCTGGACCTGGCCGAGGACATCCGTGTGGTGGCCGAGTGCGCCGATGGCGCGCAGGCCGTCGCCGAGATTCCGCGCATCAAGCCCGACGTGGTGCTGCTGGACCTGCGCATGCCCAACATGAGCGGGCTGGAAGTGCTGCAGGCGCTGTCCGCGCGCGGCGAACTGCCGCCCACGATCATCCTTACCACCTTCGACGACGACCAGCTGGTGCTGCAGGGCCTGAAGGCCGGCGCGCGCGGGTATCTGCTCAAGGACGTCTCGCTGGAGCAACTGGTCGAGGCCGTGCGTACGGTCGCCGCCGGCGGTTCGCTGGTGGCGCCGATGGTCACCCAGCGCCTGCTGGCCGGGGTGGGGCGCATGCAGAACCAGTTCACCAGCCTGGAACAGCCCGACCCGCTGACCGAGCGCGAAACCGAGATCCTGCGCCTGCTTTCCGGCGGCTACTCCAACAAGGAGATCGCCAACTCGCTGAAGGTGGCCGAGGGCACGGTGAAGAACCACGTGTCGAACATCCTCTCCAAGCTCGGCGTGCGCGACCGTACCCGCGCGGTGCTCAAAGCGCTGGAGTTGGGCATCGTCTGATCGCTGCGCCCGGTCATCCCGGGGAGCGGGCGCGGGCCCGAGGGAACGCATCGGCTTTTTCCCGCGGCGGCCTGTGCTCGGCGCGAACGGGCATGGGAACGGTATTGAAGGACCCCCGGTTCGCCCGGGGGGAGGCCGCTGGCCGAGGCCGAAGAGCCCGTGCAAAGCGCTGTCGGCGCCCGGTCCCGGCGCATCCACGCACCTGCCAGGCAGGCGCCTGCCTGCCCGATGGCGTTCAGGCTCGCGAGCAAGTACCATCCGGAGCTTCGGCATTCGCCGATCCTCGCCCGTGCCTTCCTCCGGGGCCCTGAGCCCTGCGGCGCGGAACCGACGGGAACCTTACAAGCGCTGCGCGGAAACGCTCGGAGAACCCAGGTAATGATGCGTGTTCTTGAATTCATTGTGGCCCTGATCATCGTCGCCGTGCTCGGCGTCGTGGTAGGCGTGATCATGCCCGGGAGCGGCCATGTGGAACGGTCGCTGGTCTTTGGCAAGGACATGCGCCAGGTCTACGACACCCTCGACAATTTCCGCCGCTTCGAGGACTTCTCGTCGCTGCGCCAAGAGGATCCGAGGATCCAGTTCAAGCTCTCGGGCAAGGACTATGGTCCGGGCGCGGAGATCAGCTGGACCAGCGACAACGACAGCATCGGCGAGGGCAAGCTGACCATCGCCAGCGCGGAGCCCGAGTTCTACAAGGTCGACAATACCGTCAACGACGCCAAGATCGTCTGGAACCTGGACAACGGCTGGCGCGGGCAGGACAAGCATTTCACCCTCGACCTGGAGCGCCAGGGCAGCCGCCACCAGCTGACCAAGGTTACCTGGTCGTATGACGTGGCCTACGGCTTCAACCTGGTCAACCGCTACTCCAACCTGTACATCCACGGCGATCCGGACTCCTTCATCCAGTCCAGCCTGGGCAGCCTGCAGAACGTGCTGGCCGCGGTGCCGAACATCGACTACGGCAACCTGGTCCCGTACATCCAGCAGACCAAGCCGACGCCGATGCTGCTGGTCTCGACCCAGATCCAGCGCAACGGCGGCCTGGCCGCCCTCGACGACGCCACCGCCACCGCGGTCAAGCAGATCCAGGACGCCGCCAAGAAGCTGGGCGTGAACGTGGTCGGCCCGCGCGTCATCTTCACCACCAACTACGGCGACCAGACCTACACCTTCGACGTGGCGATGCCGATCGACGCCACCAGCCTGACCGTCGCCGGCCAGAGCCAGGAGTTGACCCCGCCGCAGCCGCCCAAGCTGGGCGAGGAAGAACCGGCCGAGGCCTCCAGTGCGCCGGCCAGCGCCAGCAGCACCGGCGACGCCGCCAAGCCGGCCGGTCCGCAGCCGGGCGACCATGACCGCTGGGGCCGCCTGGTCGTCGACGCCAACGTGCGCGCCACGCTCGCCTTCGGCGAACCCTCGCTGGTGGGCGTGTGGAACGGCACCGCCGCCGGCGTGCCGCAGACGCGCGAGATGCTCAAGGCCTACGCGCAGACCCACGGCTACAAGTTCGACGAGGTGACCAACCGCCTGTACGACATCGAAGTGCAGCCGGAAGCCAAGGACAAGACCGGCGCCGTGACCACCTACGCCAAGTACGAGGTCTACCTGCCGCTGCTGGGCGACGACGTCCCGCAGCAGACCCCGGAACAGGCCGCGGGTATCCCGCAGCCGAGCCTGGAGCCCGCCCCGGCCAGCAGCGCTTCGGCGCCCGCCGCCGCCGGCTCCGCCGCAGCTCCGGCCGAGGCCGCCAGCGCCGGCCAGTAAGCGCGACGCGGTTTGTTTGTCGAGATCCTGCCCGCCTCGCGCGGGCAGGATTTTTTTTTGGGCGTGGTTCCGGGCTGGGCCCTGCCGCAGCTTCGCACCGGTGCGATACAGTGACGGGCCAGCCACTTCGCCACGCCGCATGATCGAAGCCGAACGACTCACCCGCTGCTATGGCCGCCTCATCGCGGTGGATGCGCTGTCCATCCGCGCCGAGCCGGGCCAGGTGCTGGGCCTGCTCGGTCCCAACGGCGCCGGCAAGTCCACCGCGATGCGCATGATCGCGGGCTTCCTCGCACCGACCTCGGGCACCGCGCGCGTCTGCGGCCACGACGTGCAACGCGAGCCGCTCAAGGCCAAGCGCGCGCTGGGCTATCTGCCGGAGGGTGCGCCCAGCTACGGCGAGATGACCGTGCGCGAGTTCCTCACCTTCATCCTGCGCGTGCGTCGGCTGCCGGCGGAGACGGGCTTCCGCCGCTTCGACGAGGTGGTCTCGCACCTGCAACTGGAAGATGTGCTGGAGCAATGCATCGACACGCTGTCCAAGGGCCTGCGCCGGCGCGTGGGCCTGGCGCAGGCGATCCTGCACGATCCGCCGGTGCTGATGCTGGACGAGCCCACCGACGGCCTGGACCCGAACCAGAAGCATGCGGTGCGCCGGCTGATCGACTCGATGGCGCGCGAACGCACGATCCTGATCTCCACCCATCTGCTGGAGGAGGTCCACGCGCTGTGCAACCGCGTGGTGATCATCGCCCGCGGCAAGCTGCTGGCCGATGCCACGCCGGCCGAGCTGGAGGCACGCTCGCGCTACCACGGCGCGGTGTCCTTCAGCGCACCCGGCAGCGGCGTCTCGCAGGAGATGCTCGGCCGCCTGCCGCAGGTGGCGGCGATCGAGGTCGATCCGCTGGACGGGCGCATCACCGTCTTCCCCAAGCCCGGCGCACGCGTGCTGGAGCCGGTCGAGGACCTGCTGCGCCAGCAGGGGCTGGAGGTGTCGGAGATCCAGCTCGAGCGCGGGCGGCTGGACGAGGTGTTCCGCCAGATCACGACGGGGGAAGACGCCTGATGCATCCGATCGCCGCGATCATGCGCCGCGAGCTGCGCAGCTATTTCGTCACCCCGGTCGCGTATGTGTTCCTGGTGATCTTCCTGGTGCTGGCCGGACTGCTCACTTTCTACGCGGGCGACTTCTACGAGCGCGGGCTGGCCGACCTGCAGCCGTTCTTCGTGATGCATCCGTGGCTGTACCTGATCCTGGCGCCGGCGCTGTCGATGCGCATGTGGGCCGAGGAGTCCAAAGCCGGCACGCTGGAGCTGCTGCTCACCCTGCCGGTCACGCTGGTGCAGGCGATGCTCGGCAAGTTCCTCGCCGCCTGGCTGTTCCTGGGGTTGGCGCTGGCGCTGACCTTCCCGATTTGGATCACCGTGAACTATCTCGGCGACCCCGATAACGGCGTGATCTTCGCCGGCTACCTCGGCAGCTGGCTGATGGCCGGCGCATTCCTGGCGATTGGTGCCTGCCTGTCGACGCTGACCCGCAGCCAGGTCGTGGCCTTCATCCTCACCGCGCTGGTGTGCGTGCTGCTGATCCTGGTCGGCCAGCCGCAGGTGCTGGATTTCGTCCAGGGCGCGCTGCCGCGCAAGCTGGTCAACGGCGTGGCGCACCTGTCCATCCTGCGCCACTTCGAGGCGATCGCCCGCGGCGTGCTCGACGTGCGCGACCTGATGTATTTCCTGTTCACCATCTTCGCCTGGCTCACCGCCGGCGTGCTGGTGCTCGACCTGAAGCGGGCCCGCTGACATGCGCCGTCCGCACATCGGCCGCCGCACCGCGCTGGTCGCCGCGCTGGTCGCGCTGACCCTTGCCTTCATCGGCATCACGCTGGCCAGCAGCCGCTGGTTGCAGACCGCGCGCATCGACCTGACCGCCGACCACCTGTACACGCTCACGCCCGGCACGCAGCACATCATCGACGACCTGCACCGGCCGCTGAAACTCACGCTGTATTTCTCCGAGCACGCCACGCGCGACCTGCCGCAGTTGCGCAGCTACGAACAGCGCGTACGCGAGATGCTGCAGGAAATGGTCGCCCGCTCGCGCGGCCGCATCCGCCTGGCGGTGATCGATCCGGTGCCGTATTCGGACGACGAGGCCAGTGCCGAAGGCGGCGGACTGACGCCGATCAACGGCGGCAGCAACGGCGAACGGGTGTTCTTCGGCCTGGTCGGCAACACGCTGCCGGGCGAAGGCAAGGGCGAGGAACGCAGCCTGTCGATTCCGTTCTTCGACCCGGCGCGCGAGACGTTCCTCGAGTACGACATCGCCAAGCTGCTCTACGAGCTCGACCAGCCGAGCAAGCCGCACATCGGCCTGATCAGCTCGCTGCCGCTGGCCGGCAACCCGGCCATCGGCCAGCCGCCGTGGGCGGTGGTGCAGCAGCTGGAGCAACTGTTCGAGGTCAGGACGCTCGATGCCGACACGCTCACCCGCGTGGGCGACGACATCCAGGTGCTGTTGCTGGTCCATCCCAAGCGCCTGCCCGAGGCGGCGGTCTACGCGCTCGACCAGTACGTGCTGCGCGGCGGCCACCTGGTGGTGTTCGTCGACCCGGATGCGGAGCTGGACACCACGCCCTACGTGGACAGCAACGGCGTCACCGACGACCACAACTCGGACCTGCCGCGGCTGTTCGCCGCCTGGGGCGTGGCGTTCGATGCGAAATCGGTGGTGCTCGACCGCTCGCGCGCGCTGCAGATCGAACTGGCCGGCAGCAACCTCAACCATCCGGCCATGCTCGGCCTCGGCTCGCAGGAGCTCAACCACAACGACGTGGTGACCGCCAGCCTGCAGCGCATCAACGTCTCCACCGCCGGCAGCTTCGACCTCACGCCGACCGCGCAGACGCGCCTGCTGCCGCTGATCCAGAGCAGCGCCGAGGCCGAGAAGGTGCCGGCGCAGCGCGTGCTGGAGGCGGCCAGCGATCCGACCACGCTGCTGCAGGGCTACCAGCCGGACAACCAGCACTACGTGATCGCCGCACGGCTGCGCGGCACCTTCGAAAGCGCCTTCCCGCAGCGCGCCGGCACGCCCGGTCACCTGGCGCAGTCGAAACCCGATTCCGAGGTGGTGCTGGTGGCCGACACCGACCTGCTCAGCGACCGCCTGTGGGTGGAAACGCAAAGCTTCCTCGGCCAGCCGATGCTCTCGGTGTTCGCCAACAACGGCGACTTCGTGACCAACCTGGCGGACAACCTCAGTGGTTCGTCCGCGCTGCTGTCGATCCGCGGGCGCTCGGCCTCGCAGCGGCCGTTCACGCGCGTGCGGGCGTTGCAGGCGGCGGCGGACCAGAAGTTCCTGCTCAAGAAGCAGGAACTGGAGCGCGAGCTGGCCGAGACGCGGCAGCGGCTGGACGAGCTGCAGCCGGGCAAGGGCGGGCGTTCCAGCACCGCAGGTGCACAGCAGAAGAGCGAGATCGAGCAGTTCCAGCAACGGCGGCTGGCGATCAACAAGGAGCTGCGCGATGTGCAGCATCAGCTCAATGCCGAGATCGATGCGCTGGGGTTGCGGTTGAAGGTGATCAACATCGTGCTGGTGCCGGCGCTGGTGACCCTGATCGGCCTGCTTTACGGCTGGCGCCGGGTTCGTCAGAGCCGTTCGCGCCGCTGACCGTTACTCCCTCTCCTCTCCGGGGAGAGGGCTGGGGGTGAGGGGCCGGGGCTCGCCTCGGTGTTCGTCGAGCAAGAGCTTTCGGCCGCCTTCGGCGCCCGAGTCACTTTCTCTTGCTTGCCCAAGAGAAAGTAACCAAAGAGAAGGGCACCCCGATGGCGCGCCCTGCGGGCATCCTGCCCTCCGGGTGCGCGGGCGGGTGGCGGGGTTTTTCGACGGGGCTCGAAGCCCCGACGAAAAACTGGCCGGCGTCCTGCCGGCCACCCTTCGGGCTTTTCCGCCACCGCCCGCCGCGCCATAGGGGCCCGGAAGAGCAGCGCGCTTCCTGCGCGCACTTTTCAGAAGAGCGACCGCCAAGAGCAAAGGCCAAAAGCAAAGGCCAAAAGCAAAGGCCAAAAGCAAAGGCCAAAAGCAAAGGCCAAAAGCAAAGGCCGAGAGCAAAGGCGGTGTGTGTGGTCACACGACGAGCGGGCTCCCTCTCCCCTCCGGGGAGAGGGCTGGGGTGAGGGGGCGGGGCTCGCCTCGAACTTGCGACCGGCGCCTGCGTGAGCATCAAGGCGGCAATCTGCCGCAAGCGCCCCAGCACCGCGTCGCGGGGGCTATCCTTGCAGGCTGGTGATCGTGCGGGCCGGTGATGGCGCTGTTGCTCAAATGGATCGTGCCGTGGGAGTTCTCGTGGGTGTTTCTCGCGAGCTTCCTGCTGGCCGCAGTGCTGTACTGGCGGGGGGCGCGCGCGCTTGGCGTGAGCCTCGGCCGGCGCGTGTCGTTCTGGAGCGGCATGGCGATCATCTACCTGTCGCTGCACACCTACCTGGATTACTACGCGGAGCACGAGTTCTTCATGCACCGCATCCAGCAGGTGCTGCTGCACCATCTGGCGCCGCTGCTGGTGGTGGCTTCCTATCCGGCGGGCGTGCTGCGCGCGGGCCTGCCGCTCAGTTGGCGTGTGCGCTGGCTGCGGCCCGCGCGGAAATCGGCCGTCTGGCGGGCGCTGAGCGCGGTGCTGTTCAACCCGGCGCTGGCGACGTTCCTGTTCATCGGCTTCATCCTGGTCTGGCTGATCCCGTCGATGCAGACGCTGGCGATGCTCGACTGGCGCATCTACCGCTTCATGAACTGGACCATGCTCGGCAGCGGCTTCATCTACTGGGCGCTGGTGCTCGACCATCGGCCACGCCCGCCGGGACGGATGACCCCGGGGCTACGCGTGCTCTCGCCGGCGATCACGATGTCGCCGCAGATCCTGGCTGGCGCGATCGTCACGTTCTCGAAAACCGACCTTTACCCGATCTTCGAAATCTGCGGCCGCGCGTTCACCTTCAACGTGCTGACCGGGCAGATGGTCGGCGGCGTGATCACCTGGGTGCCGGCGGCCATGATCGAATCGGTCGGCGCATTGCTGGCGCTGCGCCAGTGGCTGGCGCTGTCGCGGCGCGGGCGGATCCGACGCGAGCATCGCGGGCACCAACGCGCGGTCGTGCGCGACGCGTAGGGTGGGCTTCAGCCCACCGCCTTTCGCCATACTTCCCGATGGTGGGCTGAAGCCCTCCCTACGGGATGCGCGCGGTTACAGCGCGTTCGCGGGCTTGGCAAGGAAACCGGTGGCCAGCGTGCTGCCGTCGGCGAAATGCAGGGTCAGCTGCACGGTCTGGCCGGGCTGCACCGGCTTGCCTGCATCCATCAGCATGAAGTGGTAGCCGCCCGGCGCCAGTGCGACCTGGCCATGCGCGGGCACGGTCAGGCTGTCGACCATGCGCATGCGGCCCATGCCGGTGTCGGTCGAGCTCTGGTGCAGCATCACGCTGCCGTAGGCGGTGCTGCTCGCGCCGTCGAGCACGGCCGGTTGGTCGCCCCCGTTGCGCAGGACGACGTAGCCGCCGGCCGGCAGGTTGGCCGGCATGACGCGGATCCACGCCTCGCTCGCATGCACGTGGTCGGCCTGGGTGGCGTGCGCGGCGCCGGCACAAAGCAGGCCGGCGAGCAGCAGGGACAGTGGGCGGAGCGTCATTTTCCGGTTTCCAGCAGCAGGTAGAGGTCGTGCACGAGGTCGTCCTGCGAGGCGGCGGGCGTGGCCAGCAGGCGCGCGTGGCCCTGGCGGTCGAACAGGTAGATCGCCGAGCTGTGGCTGACCTCGTACTGGCCGTTCGCCTGGGACGGCTCGCGGGTGAACGCCGAGCGGTAGCGCTTGCTGAGTTTTTCCAGCTCGCGTGGCGTGCCGGTCAGACCCACCGCGCGCTTGTCGAAGGCATTGACGTAGGCGTGCATGATCGCCGGCGTATCGCGCGCGGGATCGACGCTCACGAACAGGATGCGCGCATCGTCCGCCTTCGCGCCGATGCGCTGCAGCACCGCATGCAGGTGCGCCAGCGTGAGCGGGCACACGTCCGGGCAGTGCGTGTAGCCGAAGTACAGCAGCACCACCTTGCCGCGGTAGTCCTCGCCCGTCACCGGTTTGCCGAGATCGTCGGTGAGCTGGAAGGCGAGGTCGGGCATGTGGCCGCTGATGTCGGTCAGGCGCCAGGGCAGGGCATCCTCGCGATGGCAGGCGGCCAGCAGCAGGACGGCGCCGAGCAGCAGGAGCAGGCGGGCCAGGCGCGAGGGCTTCATGCAAGAATCCGGGCGATGCATCGCACC
This sequence comes from Frateuria sp. YIM B11624, assembly GCF_049727805.1. NCBI lineage: Bacteria > Pseudomonadati > Pseudomonadota > Gammaproteobacteria > Lysobacterales > Rhodanobacteraceae > Frateuria > Frateuria sp. YIM B11624. The sequence goes on along the minus strand of NZ_JBCNYA010000007.1, from coordinate 100,101 downwards.
AGCATACGCCACGCGGTGGTGCGGGCGCGGCCGACGAGGAGCCTATGCGACAACCTGTCCCTGCCATGACCCGCGCGATGCCCTGGCTGGTCGCCGCTGCCGGCGCCAGCGCGGTGCTGCTCGGCGCGTTCGGCGCGCACGCGTTGCGCGGCGTGCTCGATGCCGGAGGGCGGGAGCTCTGGCATACCGCCTCGCAGTACCACTTCTGGCATGCGCTGGCGCTGGCGGTCGCCTGCCTCGCGCCGACGGGGCGGGCCCGGCGCTGTGCGTTGGCCGCGTTCACCATCGGCATCGTGCTCTTCAGCGGCAGCCTCTATGCGCTGGCGCTGGGCGCGCCGCGCGGGTGCGGGGCGATCACGCCGCTGGGCGGTCTCGCGTTCATCGTGGGCTGGATCGCGCTGGGGCTGGCCTTTCATCACACGGACAAGGCCCCGTCATAGCGGCGTCATGCCCCGGCGCGATGCTGCGTGCATGCGCCGATACCCGCTCCTGCCACGATCCCTGCGCCAGCTCGACGGGCGAGCCGGCTTTGCCGTGACCTTCCTGGCCGCGGCGATGCTGGCCGGGTTCATGGCGCCATCACCGCCGCCCCAACCGCAGAAGCAACTCGTGCGCTGGACCGGCGACGGCCACGACTGGCTGCTGGTGGCCGACCGGCGGTACGACCGCATCCAGGCCTACGATGCGCGCGACGGCCGTCCGCTGGGCACGCTGGACCGCGCTTCCGGACTGGGCGACGTCGACAAGCTGGTGCTCGAGGGCCGCTGGCTGGTGGTGCTGGGCGACGACGGCACGCGGGTGGTACGGCTGCCGGGACTGCGACCGCAATCGATGGCTTCGCGTTGAGCGCCCCGCTCCCGCGCAGGGACATCGCCCACCGGACCGGCTAGCGCCTGTCCGGGTCCGGCTCGTCGTCCACCACCGGCTTGGCCGTGCCGGGCTTCAATCGCCCCGACTTGCGCAGCGCCTCGCGCAGCACGTATTCGATCTGCGCGTTGACGCTGCGCAACTCGTCGTCGGACCAGCGCTGCATGGCTTCGAGCACGCTCGCGCTGATCCGCAACGGGTAGGCTTTTTTCTCCGCGGGCATCGGCTCAGTCGCGCCTGCGGCGCGCGGCGACGGCAACGGCGATGATCAGGATCACCAAGATGACCGGAATGGCGTAGCTCATGGTGTGTCTCCTCAGCCGTACAGCGTGCCGGTGTTGACCACCGGCTGGGTGCCGCGCTCGCCGCACAGCACCACCAGCAGGTTGCTGACCATCGCGGCCCTGCGCTCCTCGTCCAGCTCGACCACGCCGCGGCGGCTCAACTGGTCCAGTGCCATCTCGACCATGCTCACCGCGCCTTCGACGATCTTCGTGCGCGCCGCGATGATGGCGCCGGCCTGCTGGCGCTGCAGCATCGCCTGGGCGATTTCCTGCGCGTAGGCGAGGTGGCTGATGCGCGCCTCGATCACCTGCACGCCGGCCTGTTCCAGCCGCGCCTGGATCTCGTCGCGCAGGTGGTTGTTGATGACCTCGCCATGGCTGCGCAGCGAGGGCTGGCCGTCGTCGTGCGCGTCGTACGGGTAGCTTTGCGCCATCTGGCGCAGCGCCGACTCGCTCTGGATGTGCACGAAGTTCTCGTAGTCCTCCACGCGGAACACCGCCTCGGCCGTGTCGACCACCTGCCAGACCACCACTGCGGCGATCTCGATCGGGTTGCCGTCGTTGTCGTTGACCTTCAGCCGGCCGCTCTCGAAGTTGCGCACGCGCAGCGAGACGCGGCGCTTGCTGTAGAACGGGTTGGTCCAGCGCAGGCCTTCCTCGCGCACGCTGCCGGCGTAACGGCCGAACAACTGCATCACCTGCGCCTCGTTCGGGGCGACCTGGAAGAAGCCCTTGAGCAGGAAACCGGTGAACAGCAACAGCAGGATGCCCGGGATCACGTGCGGCGCCGGCTGCGCCGGATCGGCGCTGACCAGCAGGAACACGCCGATGGCGGCCAGCAGCAGACAAACCCCGATGAAGGGGATGCCGGCGATCGAAAAACCCTTGCGCTCGTTCATGACGCTACCTCCCTGAGAGTGTGGGAAGTAGATATCAAAAACATATCAAATGCAAGTGCCGTCAGCCGCCGCGTCCGCCAAGGTTGCCGCCGCCTGCGTTGCCCGGCGGCGCCGCCGACGGCGGGCCACCGGCCGGGGTGCTCAGGTCCAGGTCCGCCACCGCCTGGCGGATGTGCAGGTTGCCGAACCATTGTGTGGTGGCGGCGAAATGCCAGGGGTCGCCGTCGCCGCTGGCCAGCGCCAGGTGCGTGCTGTCGAAATGCTTCAGGGCCGCGTCGAAACTCTGCCAGCGGCCGTCGACCCAGGCCTGTACCCACTCGTGCGGAATGAACAGGCGCGAGCCGCCGGCGAAGCGGTCGGCATACACCATGCCGCTGACCACCCGCGCCGGAATGCCTTGCGCGCGCGCCATTGCCGCCAGCAGCACGGCGTATTCGGTGCAGTCGCCCTCGCGGCTGTCGACTACTTCCAGTGCGGACGCGTAGCCAACGTCCAGCCCGTGTGCGGTGATGTAGCCGCTGACGAACAGGCGCAGGCGACGCATGCGCTGCAGGTCGTCGCGTGCGCCATGCACGGCCTGCATGGCCAGGCGGCGGATCGCCGGGGCATCGGACTGCAGCCAGGCGTTGGGCTCGCTGTCGGAAGGCTGCGGCGGCGCCTGCCGGCCCGCGTGGGGGCCACCCACGTCGACCATCCAGTCGTCCCCGCCGAGCGCGGTGACCTGCTGCTCGTCGGTGGTGATGAAGGGTTGCCCGACGCCGCCGCTGACATGGATGCGGTAGCGCATCGGCTGGCTGCGCACGTAGGCCGGCAGCAGCCGCGGTGAATCGATGGTGGCGGCGCGCAACATGTCCACCGACTGGTTGGGCGCCATCGCGCAGGCCTGGTCGCAGGCGAGCATCTCCAGCGGCTGGCCGAGCAGGTTCATCAGGCCCTTGCGCGCGATGCCCCGGTCGTCGACCCACAGGTCGAGGGTCTGCCGGCCATGCGCCAGCGCGAGTGTCTGGCGTTGGTGGCTCAGGCGCATCGCGCCGTCAGGCAGGGCCACGGTCTCGTCGCCGAGCACGTCCACCTGCACGTCGATCACCTGCTGGCTCGACGGATCGAATTCCTGCAGGCGATAGCGAGTGCCGGCCGCGTGCCCGGCGGCCACCGTGACCAGGCGCTGGCCCTCGGCGAGCAGGGCGCCGCCGGGCCAGTCCATCAGCGAGGTGCGCGTCTGGCCGCCCACCGTGGTGGTGACCAGGTAACGGCCGGCATCGTCGGGGCGGGCTTCCACCGTGCTGTCCATCGACGACATCCGCGTGCGTGCGGCGAAGCCCAGCGGCTCGCCACCAGGACCCTCCAGGCTGCGACTCATGTTGCCCAGGTGCATAGGCTTGCCTGCGCGGCTGAGGTCCAGCGCCAGCGTCTGCGTGGTGGTGAGGACGCCGTCCTTGCGCTCGCGCTCGATCGCGATATGGCCGACCTTGCGGCCGCCGAGCAGCACGGTCATCCAGTCGGTGTGTACCGGTGCGCCCGCATGTGCGGCACTACAGATGCCCAGCCAAATCGCGGGCAGCAAGCTGAGCAGGGCACGGCGCATGGTCAACCCCGGGGACGGATGACGGGCCCAGTGGAACGGTTGGCGGCGCCGGCGTCAATCCGCAGTGCAGCGTAGCCCTACAATGCGCGGATTCTTCCAGGGAACCCGTCCATGAAGCCTTTCGGCACGCCGCTTTCCGACCACGCTGTGCGCGTCCTCCTACTCGGCTCGGGGGAGCTGGGCAAGGAAGTGGCGATCGAGCTGCAGCGCTTCGGCGTGGAAGTGATCGCGGTCGACCGCTATGCCGATGCGCCCGCGATGCAGGTGGCCCATCGCAGCCACGTGATCGACATGCTCGACGGCGCGGCGCTGCGTGCGCTGATCGCGCGCGAGAAGCCGGATCTGGTGGTGCCGGAGATCGAGGCGATCCACACGCCCACCCTGGTCGAGCTGGAGAAAGAGGGCCTGCGCGTGATCCCGACCGCGCGCGCGGCGTGGCTCACCATGGACCGTGAAGGCATCCGCCGCCTGGCCGCCGAGGAGCTGGGCCTGCCCACTTCGCCCTACCGCTTCTGCGACACGCAGGCGGAGTACCGCGCGGCGGCACAGGCGATCGGCTATCCGTTCGTCATCAAGCCGGTGATGAGCTCCTCGGGCAAGGGACAGAGCACGGTGCGCGATGCCTCGGAGCTGGACGAGGCCTGGGACTACGCGCAGTCCGGCGGGCGCGCGGGGCAGGGGCGGGTGATCGTCGAGGGCTTCATCGACTTCGATTACGAGATCACCCTGCTCACCGTGCGCCACCGCGACGGCACCAGCTTCTGCCTGCCGATCGGCCATCGGCAGGAGCATGGCGACTACCGCGAGTCGTGGCAGCCGCAGCCGATGAGCGAAGCGGCACTGGCCGAGGCGCAGCGCCAGGCCGCGGCGATCACCCAGGGGCTGGGCGGTTGGGGCGTGTTCGGCGTGGAGTTCTTCGTCCGTGGCGATGCGGTGATCTTTTCCGAGGTCAGCCCGCGGCCCCACGACACCGGACTGGTGACGCTCGTCTCGCAGGAGTTGTCGGAATTCGCGCTGCATGCGCGCGCGATCCTGGGCCTGCCGATCCCGCTGATCCGCCAGTGGGGCCCGTCGGCGTCGTGCGCGGTGCTGGTGGAGGGCGAAGGGCGCCATCCGCGCTACCACGGCGTGGCCGAGGCGCTGGCCGAACCGGATACGCAGTTGCGCATCTTCGGCAAGCCGGAGGTGAAAGGGCGCCGGCGCATGGCGGTGACGCTGGCCAGGGACGTCGACATCGAAGCGGCTCGCGCGAAGGCGGTACGTGCGGCAGCGCATTTGAAGGTCGAACTTTAGGTATTTATACGCTTGCCCGATGCAGCTCCCTCTCCCCTGCGGGGAGAGGGCTGGGGTGAGGGGACAAGGCTTGCGGGACACTCCGGGCATGCCCGCCGCAAAGTCATCCGCTCCATCTGAATTTCTGCGAGCCCGGCCCTTCACCCCAACCTTCTCCCCGCAGGGGAGAGGGAGTCAGTCCGCGTATTGAGTTAGGCTCTTCGACGGATTCAACAGGAGAGCAGGCGATGGCACCGGAAGGCTTCGCGCACTGGCTGATCGTGCTGATCGAGACACTGGCGGCGCTGTTCATGCTGGTACTCGCATTGGCGGTGGTGGTCGTGCTCGCCGTGTGGGTGGCGGACCGCAACCAGACCGGCAACGCGGTCTTGCGCAACTTTCCGGTCATCGGTCACTTCCGCTACGGCTTCCTGCGCCTGGGCGAGTTCTTCCGCCAGTACCTGTTCGCCAGCGACCGCGAGGAGCTTCCGTTCAACCGCGCCCAGCGCGTGTGGGTCTACCGCGCCGCGAAGAACGCCGACACCACCATCGGCTTCGGCACCACGCGCGACCTCTCCGCCGAAGGCGTGCCGTTCTTTGTCAACGCGCCGTTCCCGCGGCTGGAAGGCCACCACGTTCCGCCCAAGCCGGTGCGGATCGGCCCGTACGCGCGCGAGCCCTACGATCACGCCGCCTTCTTCAACATCTCGGCGATGAGCTACGGCGCGCTGTCGGCACCGGCCGTGCGCGCGCTTTCGCACGGCGCGGCCAAGGCCGGCATCTGGCTGGATACCGGCGAGGGCGGGCTGGCGCCCTACCACCTGGAAGGCGGCTGCGACATCGTGTTCGAGATCGGCACGGCCAAGTACGGCGTGCGCACGGCCGACGGCCAACTGGACGACGACCGGCTGCGCGCGATCTGCGCGCACCCGCAGGTGAAGATGGTCAGCATCAAGCTCGGCCAGGGCGCCAAGCCCGGCATGGGCGGACTGCTGCCGGGGGTGAAGGTGACGCCGGAGATCGCCGCGATCCGCGGCATTCCGGTCGGCGTGGATTCGCAAAGTCCCAACCGCCACCTGGACATCGCCAACGTGCCGCAACTGCTCGATGCCATCGCGCACGTGCGCGAGGTCAGCGGCAAGCCGACCGGCTTCAAGGCCGTGCTGGGCGGCCCGGGCCTGATCGAGGAGCTGTGCGACGAGGTATGGAAGCGCGGCATCGAGAGCGCGCCGGACTTCATCATCGTCGACGGCTCCGAAGGCGGCACCGGCGCGGCGCCGCAGACGCTGATGGAAGGCATGGGCCTGCCGCTGCACGAGGCCTTGCCGATGCTGGTCGACACGCTGATCGCCAAGGGACTGCGCGAGCGCATCAAGGTGATCTGCTCGGGCAAGCGCATCACCGCCTACGACGTGGCCTGGGCGCTGTCGATGGGTGCCGACTTCGTCAACTCCGCGCGAGGTTTCATGCTGGCGCTGGGCTGCATCCAGTCGCTGCAGTGCAACCGCAACACCTGCCCGACCGGCATCACCACGCAGAATCCCAAGCTGCAGCGCGGCCTGGTGGTCACCGACAAGACCGAGAAGGTCGCCAGCTACGCGCGCAACCTGATGTACGAGGTCGGCATCATCGCGCACAGTTGCGGCGTGGACGATCCGCGCCAGCTCGATCGCACGCACTGCCGGGTGGTGGGCGACGACGGGCTGTCGGTGCCGTTGATCAAGCTGTTTCCCTATCCCGAAGCCGGTTCGGCGCGGCCTCGGGTTTCATCGGCGTAGGGTGGGTTTCAGCCCACCGCCCCTTGCCGCAGCCGTGGAGATGGTGGGCTGAAGCCCACCCTACGTGGCCCTTACGGCTCCAGCGGCACCCAGCCGTCGCGCGTGCGGACCTGCAGCGGGCGGAAGCGCCGCTTGTAGTCCATCTTGGCGTGGCCCTCGATCCAGAAGCCCAGGTACAGCCACGGCAAGCCGCGGCGGCGCGCCAGCTGCACCTGCTGCAGGATCGCGTAGGTGCCCAGGCTGCGCGCGCTCTCGTCCGGGTCGAAGAAGGTATAGACCGCCGACAGCCCGTTGATGCACACGTCGGTCACCGCCACCGCCAGCAGCCGCGCGCCCTGGCGGAATTCCAGGAACAGCGTGGGACTCCACGGCGCGGTGAGGAAGCGGCGGAAATCGCTGGCGTCGGCCTCGTCCATGCCGCCGCCGGAATGGCGGGTGCGCAGGTAACGCTCGTACAGGCCGTGGCGCTCGGCGTTGTAGCCGGCCATGCATTCGACCACGTCCAGGTCGGCGTTGCGCTTGAGGCAGCGCCGCTGGGCGCGATCGGGCGTGAAATGCTCCACGTCGATGCGGCAGGGCGTGCAGGCGCGACACTGCGGGCAGTTGGGGTAGTACAGGTGGCCGCCGGCGCGACGGAAGCCGCGTTCCAGTGCCGGACCATAGAGCTGGTCCAGCCGCGGCGCGGCCGGATCGATCACCAGGTTCTGCGCCGTGCGCTCGGCGTAATAGCCGCAGGCGTGCGGCAGGGTCTGGAAAAGGCGGACGCGTTCGGAGCGCATGGGTCCGATTCTATGACCCAGCGCGCGGCCGGTTGCAAATATTCCGAGAAAGCCCTGATGCGGCCCTGCACAACGCGCGCTCACCGGGGCCGCGCCACGTCGCAGCCTGGCCGCCGGGATGGCGCCCGAAGCTGGGCTCGAACCAACGACCCCTGATCGACAGTCAGTTGCTCGATCGGCGCCCACGGAAGGCGGCGCTAGATCTTGCCCATGTAGCGCAGCATCAGGATCAGGAACGCGGCCGCCAGCGCCAGCAGCACGATGCGCCGCACGCGCGTGGCGACGCTGGCGCGGCGCATCTCCGGCGTGGGATTGCGCGCGAGCGCCAGTTCCTCGCCGTGGCGGACCAACGGCTCGATGCCGATCCCGCGCATCAGCGCACGCGCCTGGGTGTAGTCGTCGGCGCGGTTGACCCACACCTGCGGCCAGCTCTCGCGGTTCTCGTTGCGCTGCGAATAGCTGAAGCGCTGGTAGCTGGGGCGGTTCCAGTTCGAGCGGCCGGTGATCGTCGTCTCGATGCCGTGTTCGGCCAGCAGCGCGACGACGCGGTCGATGTTTTCCTGGCGGGGCGAGGTGTAGAGCGGACGCATGGGGCGAGTCTAATGCCTCACTCGCCGCGCAGGCGGATCAGGCCTTCCTGCGCGGTCGAGGCGACCAGTCGGCCGTCGCGGCTGTAGATCTGCCCGCGTGCGAGGCCGCGGCCGCCCTGCGCGGTCGGGCTGTCGAACGAGTACAGCAGCCACTCGTCCACGCGGAACGGGCGGTGGAACCACAGCGCATGGTCGAGGCTGGCCATCTGCACGTTGTGGGTGAGATAGGAAATGCCGTGCGGCAGCGTGGCGGTGCCGATCAGGTGGAAATCCGAGGCGTAGGCGAGCAGGGCGCGGTGCAGCACCGGCGAATCGCCGATCGGCGCGGTCAGGCGGAACCAGATGTGCTGGATCGGCGGGCGCTTGGCCGGGTGCAGTTCGTCGCGCGGCCAGACCTGGCGGAACTCGAACGGCCCGTCGATGCCCAGCCAGCGCTGCAGTTTCACCGGCAGCTTGGCGAGCTCGTCCGCCGGCAGGTGACGCATCGGCTCGAGGTCTTCGGGCGAGGGCACCTCGGGCATGGCGCTCTGGTGCTCGAAGCCCTTTTCCGGTTCCTGGAAGGAGATCGCGCCATTGAGGATCGGCTGGCCGTGCTGGATCGCGACCACGCGGCGGGCGGAGAAGCTGCCGCCGTCGCGCGCGCGTTCGACCGAGTAGACGATCGGCGCGTCGATGTCGCCGGCGCGCAGGAAGTAGGCGTGCAGCGAGTGGGCCTCGCGCCGGGGATCGACCGTCTGTTGGGCGGCCGAAAGCGCCTGGCCGAGGACCTGGCCGCCGAACACGAAGCGGGTGCCGATGTCGCGGCTCTGGCCGCGGAACAGGTTGTCCTCCAGGCGTTCGAGCTGGAGCAGGTCGACCAGTTCCTTGACGTGTTCTTCCCGCATGGGGTGTCCGTGGTGCGTGGAGGGGGGTGGATTATAGCTGTGCTCCCTCTCCCCTCCGGGGAGAGGGTTGGGGTGAGGGGGCGGGGCTCGCCTCGTAGTTCGTCGAGCAAGAGCTTTCGGTCGCCTTCGGTGCCCGAGTTACTTCTCTTTGCTTGCCCAAAGAGAAGTAACCAAAAGAAAGGGCACCCCGATGGCGCGCCCTGCGGGCATCCTGCCCTCCGGGTGTGCGGGCGGGCGACGGGGTTTTTCGACGGGGCTCGAAGCCCCGACGAAAAACTGGCCGGCGTCCTGCCGGCCACCCTTCGGGCTGATCCGCCACCCACCCGCCGCGCCATAGGGGCCCCGGAAAAGCAGCGCGCTTCCTGCGCGCACTTTTTCAGAAGAGCCAAGGCCAAGAGCCAAGGCCAAGAGCGAAAGGCCAAGAGCGAAAGGCCAAGAGCGAAAGGCCAAGAGCGAAAGGCCAAGAGCGAAAGGCAGGCGCTGGCGGGAGATGTGAATGTGCCGCACACCGGCTCCCTCCCCCCTCCGGGGAGAGGGTTGGGGTGAGGGGCCGGGGCTCGCGGGACCGCCCGGTCAGGCCCTGATGCGCTCCAACCCGCACACCGGAACGATCGCGTCCCACGGAAACAGCGGGCCGGGATCGAGCTTGCGCGGCACCATCACGGCTGGATCGTCGCTGGCCGGCACGCGCGCAATATCCAGATCCTCATGGCCGGCGATGGCGCGCAGGTGGGGGAATTCCCGCCGAAGCTGCGCAAGCAGTTCACGCAATGCCGCGATCTGCACGTCCGGATAGCGCTCGCTCATCGTCTGGTTGCCTGACGCGAACCAGTCCGGATAGCGCCCGCGGTTGACCAGCTCGATGCCGATCGAATCCGCATTGCGTCCCCGCACGTGGTGGGCGATACGCGTGCCTGGCACGTAGCGCTGGATCGCGCCATCGCGGTCGATGTAGTAGTGCCCGCTGTTGCCGGCGCCGCTCTCGTACAGCACCTTCTCGCCGTACTCGCGCGCGGTGGCCAGGTCCGGCAGCTCTGTGCAGTGGATCACCACCAGCGTCACCGCCCCGACCGGCCGTTCGGGCAGGCGGTCGGCGTAGGGCAGCGGCAGGTCGGTGATCGCGGGCATGAAGGGAAGTCTCGCACGGCACCGGCTATCATGCGCGGTCCCATGGCGGTCCGGAGTCCGGGCGATGCGCGGCACGATCCTTCTTTCGCACGGCTCCGATTCCGGTCCGCAGGCCATCAAGGTCAGCGCGCTGGCGGCGCTCGCCGAGGCGCGCGGCTGGCGCACGCAGCGGCCCGACTATCGCGAGGACGACGCGCACGGCCATGCCGGCGCGGTGGCACCACGGCTGGCGCGCCTGAACGCCGCCATCGCCGCCTGCGAGACGCCGCCGCTGCTGGTCGGCTCCAGCATGGGCGCGTTCGTCTCGGGGCTGGCCTCGCTGGAACACCCGGTCGCCGGCCTGTTCCTGCTCGCCGCGCCCGAAGCCATCCCCGGTTTCGACACCGCGCTGGACGTGCGCCAGGACGTGCCAACGATGCTGATCCACGGCTGGCGCGACGAGCTCTGTCCGCTGGACGACATCTACACTTTCGCCAGTCGCCGCCAGTTGCCGCTGCTCATCCTCGACGACGAGCACCGGCTGGCCGCCAGCCTGCCGGCGATCGAACGCCAGTTCGCTGCCTTCCTCGACGCACTGGCATGAGCGCCTTCTTCGCCACCTGTCCGAAGGGCCTGGAATACCTGCTGCGCGACGAGCTGCTCGCGCTTGGCGCCAGCGAGGCGCACGAGGCGCTGGCCGGCGTGCGCTTCGAGGGCACGCTGGAAACCGCCTACCGCGCCTGCCTGTGGTCGCGCCTGGCCAGCCGCATCCTGCTGCCACTGGCCGAGTTCGACGCGGCGGACGACGAGGCGCTGTACGCCGGCGTGCAGTCGATCGACTGGTCGGCGCACCTGGCGCCGCACGGCACGCTGGCGGTCGATGCGCACTCCGCGCAGAGCAAGCTGACGCACAGCCAGTTCATCGCGCAGCGCGCGAAGGACGCGGTGGTCGACCAGTTCCGCCAGCGCGAGGGCGCCCGCCCCGGCGTGGATATCGAGGAACCGGACGTCCGCCTGAACCTGCGCCTGAAGCGCGACCACGCCACGCTTTCGCTCGACCTCGCGGGCACGCCGCTGCACCGGCGCGGCTGGCGCGAGCAGCAGGGCGAGGCGCCGCTGAAGGAAAACCTCGCGGCGGCGATGCTGCTGCGCGCACGCTGGCCGGCGATCCACGCCGAAGGCGGCGCGCTGCTGGACCCGATGTGCGGCTCCGGCACGTTGCTGATCGAAGGCGCGCTGATGGCCGCGGACGTCGCCCCGGGCCTGCGCCGCGAATACTTCGGCTTCCTCGGCTGGAAGCAGCACGACATCGCGTTGTGGCGTGGCCTGCTCGACGACGCCCGCCAGCGTGCCGAGACCGGCCTGCGCAACCTGCGCGCGGCGTTCTTCGGCTCCGACGCCGACCCGCGCATGGTGCAGACGGCCAAGCGCAATGCGCAGGCCGCCGGTGTGGCCGGTTTCCTCACGCTGGAAAAGCACGACATGGCGCACGCCGCGCCGCCGCCCGGGGAGTCGACCGGCCTGGTCATCACCAACCCGCCCTACGGCGAGCGGCTGGGCGATCGCGCACAGATGCCGCAGCTCTATCGCGCGCTGGGCGAGGTCCTGAAATCGCGCTTCACCGGCTGGCGCGCCGCCGTGCTGGCAGGCGATGCGGAACTCGGCCATGCGCTGGGCCTGCACGCGGACAAGCGCTACGCGCTCTACAACGGCGCGCTGGAAACCGTGCTGCTGACCTTCGAGCTTTCACCGCAGGACACCACGCCGCGCGAGCGCAAGCCGCTCTCGCCCGGCGCGCAGATGCTGAAGAACCGGCTGGAAAAGACCGTGCGCCACCAGCGCAAGCGGCTGGCGCGCGAAGGCATCTTCTGCTGGCGTGCCTACGACCAGGACCTGCCCGAGTACGCCGCGGCGATCGACGTCTACGGACGCGAGGGCGACGAGCCCTGGCTGCACGTGCAGGAGTACCGCGCGCCGGCCGACGTGCCGGTCGAGGTGGCCCGCACGCGCCTGCGCGAGATCGTGCGCGTGGCCGGCGAGGTGCTCGGCGTGCCGCGCGAGCGCATCGCGCTGAAGACCCGCGAACGCGGCAAGGGCGGCGCCAAGTACGGCCGCTTCGACCAGCGCGGCGAATTCCACGAGGTGGAGGAGGGTGGCCTGACCTTCCTGGTCAACCTCACCGACTACCTCGACACCGGCCTGTTCCTCGATCACCGGCTGGTGCGCGCCAGGCTGCGCGAGCTGGCGCGGGGCAAGCGCTTCCTCAACCTGTTCGCCTACACCGCCACCGCCAGCGTGTACGCGGCCGCGGGCGGCGCGCGCGACACCACCAGCGTGGACCTGTCCGGCACCTATCTCGAATGGGCGTCGCGCAACCTGGCGCGCAACGGCTTCACCGGCGAGGCGCACCGCCTGGTGCAGGCCGACGCCACCACGTTCCTGCACCAGGACCGCGGCCACTACGGGCTGATCTACGTCGATCCGCCGACCTTCTCCAATTCCAAGCGCGCCGAGGACTTCGACGTGCAGCGCGACCATGCGGCGCTGCTGCTCGCCTGCGCCGACCGCCTGGCCGGCGATGGCGTGATCGTGTTCTCCAACAACTTCCGCCGTTTCAAGCTCGACACGGCGGCGCTGGAAGAGCGCTTCACGATCGAGGACTGGAGCGCGCCAAGTATCCCGTTCGACTTCGCCCGTCGCGCCGACATCCACGGCTGCTGGCTGTTGCGCCTGCGCGCGCAGGCGTCGCCGTGGGAAGACAGCGTCCGGCACCTGCGCGGTCGCCGCTAGCCCTCAGGCGTGCGGAACGCGGGGCGCGGTGATCCGCAGCACCGGCTTGCCTTGCCATGCCTTCAACGGAAAGTAGGCGCGGTGCGTGGCCGGATCGACCGCCACCACGTGCGCGTTCGGGCCAAGCATCCCGCGGCCCAGCGGCTGCAGGCGGCGCCCCTTCACTTCGAACACGGCCACCTCGCCCGATTCGCTGGCCACGTACAACCAGCCGGGCCCGGGATCGAAGGCGAGCACGTCAGGCTCTTCGCCGACGTCGAAGAATGCGGTGACGCGGCGGCTGCGCAGGTCCAGCACCAGCAAGGTCGCGTTGTCTTCGCACCCGATGAAGGCCAGCCGCGCGGGCGCATCGATATAGAGGCCGTGGTTACCCCTGGCGCCCGGCAGGACGATGCGCGCAACGACCTTGTCGGTCGCCGGGTCGATCTCGGCCAGCACGCCGCGCGTCTGCACGTTGGCGAAGACGTGCCCGGACACCGGGTCGTATTGCGTGTTGCCCACCTCGCCACCGAGCGCAATGGTGGCGATGCGCCGGTTGCTGCGCACGTCGATCACCGTGTCGCTGCCGCCTTGCTCGTTGGAAACATAGAGCTTGTGCGCCTTCGGCGCGTAGGCCATGCCGTCAGGGTAGTCGCCGGTCGGCATCCGGGCGACGATCTTCAGGCTCGCGGCGTCGATCGCCACCACTTCGTCCGTGCCGGTGGCCGAAGCGTAGATGCGGTCCAGCTCCGGGATCGCCAGCACGCCGTGCACCCGGCTCACGCCGGGAATGTCGGCGACCACGCGCCGGTGAAGCGTATCGAACACGGTGACCACGCCGTCGCCGAGATGGGCCAGGAACAGGTGGTGGCGGACCGGCTCCAGGCTGGCGTAGTCCCAGCGCGTGGCGCGGCCGGTCAGCGCCGCGTCGGCCACGGTGGCGAGCGGCAGCGGCGGATGCGCCTGGCCGCAGGCGGCGGAAGCGGCGCCGAGCAGCACGATGGCGAGCCCGACCACGGCAGGCGGACACCGAAACGTTGCGGGCAGCATGGCCTCACCCTCCGGGCTTCACGCCAGCGTAGGATGCGCGGCTTATAACACTGCCGCCGTGCATCCGCCGCAGGCAGGCGGCGTCCGGTAGCAGGCTTGGAACGCGATGGCTTGCCTGGCGTCTCCGATCGCAACTCCACCGAGCCGGACCTGTGCCGAATGAACGAGCGGGCCCCCACGGAAGCCGAAACGCCGACGCCGGTGTCGCTGCGCGAAGCCTTCCGCGTGTGGGCCAGGATCGGCCTGCTCAGCTTCGGCGGGCCGGCCGGCCAGATCGCGCTGATGCATCGCGAGCTGGTCGACACGCGGCGGTGGATCAGTGACGCACGCTTCCTGCACGCGCTCAACTACTGCATGTTGCTGCCGGGACCCGAAGCGACGCAGTTGGCGATCTACATCGCCTGGATGCTGCACCGGACCGTCGGCGGCCTGCTCGCCGGCGTGCTGTTCGTGCTGCCGGGTTTCGTCACCATCCTGGCGCTGAGCATCGTCTACGCGTTGTACGGCGAGGTCCCGCTGGTCTTCGCGATCTTCATCGGGTTGAAGGCGGCCGTGTTGGCGGTGGTGGTCGAGGCGGTCGTCCGCATCGGTCGCAAGGCGCTGAAGAACCGCATGATGGTGGCGGTCGCCGGGTTGGCCTTCGTCGCGATCTACTTCTTCCGCGTGCCGTTCCCGCTGATCGTGCTCGGCGCGGGATTGTGGGGCCTGTGCGGTCGCTGGTGGTCGCCGCGCAGCTTCCCGGAACCGGCGTCCTCCGCGGCCGATGCCTCGTCCGATTTCCTCATCGATCGCCTGCTGGGCCAGGGACGGCTGACGCATACGCGGCCTTCGGGCGCGCGCGCATGGCGCGTGATGCTGGTGTGGCTGGCGATCTGGTGGATCCCCGTGCTGGGCGTGATCGCCGCGTTCGGCCGGCACAGCGTGCTGGCGCGCGAGGGACTGTTCTTCAGCCAGACCGCGGTGGTCACCTTCGGTGGCGCCTATGCGGTGCTGGCCTACATCGCGCAGCGGGCCGTGGTCGGCTTCCACTGGATCACCCCGGGACAGATGCTCGATGGCCTGGCGCTGGCCGAGACCACGCCCGGGCCGCTGATCATGGTGGTCCAGTTCGTCGCCTTCCTTGGCGCCTACTACCACCAGAGCGGCCTGTCGCCGCTGGCGGCCGGCGTGGCCGGATCGGTGCTGACGACCTGGGTGACCTTCGCACCGTGCTTCCTGTGGATCTTCCTGGGCGCGCCGTACATCGAGGCCCTGCGCAGCAATCGCGCACTGCATGCGGCGCTCTCGGCGATCACCGCCGCCGTGGTGGGCGTGGTGCTGAACCTGTCGGTGTGGTTCACCCTGCACACCGTGTTTGCCCGCATCGACGAGCGCCACTACGGCTGGTTGCGGCTGGAAAGCCCCGCCTGGGGCACGTTGCAGTGGGCTCCGGCGTTGATCGCAGCGGGTGCGATGCTGGCCATGCTGCGCTTCAAGGTGGGCATGGGGTGGATCCTGCTGGGAAGCGGGCTCGTCGCGCTGGTCTGGCGCTGGCTTGCCGGGGCGCTCTAGCCGGGCGTGGCATTCCGCCGGAGGGCCACGCAAACTGTCGGCCCAATGGATGACCAGGAAACGCATGCCTGATCCGAGCCTGCACCTGCGCCTGGGGCGTCCGCAGGACGCGCACGCCATCAGCGTGCTCGCGCGGCGCGTGGTGCGCCGCTGGATCCTGCCCGACCAATCGCAGGAAGCCGGCCGGGCGCTGCTGGAGCGGCTGGGCACGCGGGTCCTGCGCGAACGCATGCTGGCCGGCCAGCGTTTCCACCTGGCCTGGTTGGGCGACGTGCTCGTCGGCATCGCGGCGATGCGCGATGACTGCCATCTGGTGCATTTCTTCGTCGCCACGCGCTACCAGGGCCGCGGCATCGCCAGCCGGCTGTGGCAGCGGGCGATGCGCGACGCGGTGCGCCGCGCCGGCACGCGCCGCTTCACCCTCAACGCCACGCGCTGCGCGCTGCCGGTGTACCGGCACTTCGGTTTCGTCGCGACCGACGCGGAGCGGCCTTCGCCCAATGGCATCCTGAGCACGCCGATGGTGCTGGAGGCGCCGGCGGGCATAATCGACCGACCCTAGCGACCACCACAGGACCGTCATGCCCGGCCAGCAGAACGAAGTCACCTTCCGCTTCCTCGCCCAGCCCACCGATGTCAACTTCGGAGGCAAGGTGCACGGCGGCATGGCGATGAAATGGATCGACCAGGCCGGCTACGCCTGCGCGGTGGGCTGGAGCGGCGCGTACTGCGTGACAGTGTCGGTCAGCGGCATCCAGTTCATCGCGCCGATCCTGATCGGCGACCTGGTGAGCGTACGCGCGCGGCTGATCCACACCGGCACCAGCAGCATGCACCTGGCGGTGGACGTGCTGGCGCAGGACCTGCGCACGGGCGAACAGCGCCTGGCTACCAGCTGCGTGATGGTCTTCGTCGCGCTGGACAGCCCCGACGGCAACCCCACGCCGGTGCCTCGCTGGGAGCCGCGCGACGACGAGGACCGCCGGCTGCAGGACTACGCGCGGCGGCTGATGGAACTGTCCAAGACGATGGAGCAGCAGGTCGCGGTGCTCAGGCCGGCGGCGGCGCCCCTTGCCTGACGCGTGCCTGATGGCTACGCCGTAGGCGCCCGCCACAGCCGCCGCTCCAGCCATTGCGGACAGGTCAGCGGACTCAGCAGGCGCTCCGCCGGGACGCTGGCCAGCAGGCGCACCAGCAGCCACGCGGCCAGCAGCAGCACCAGCGCGTTCGCCAGCGGCGGTTGGCCCGACTCCAGCCAGGCGAACACGCCCGCCGCCACCGCGAACTTCACGATGAACCCGTGCACCAGGTAGGCCTGCAGGCTGCGCGCGCCTGCCGCGGTGGCGGCGAAGGCCCGACGCGGCACCAGCGCGAGGAAGGCCGCGCTGCCGACGATGCCGGCGCCAAGGCGCAGCAGCCGCCACAACATGCCGGCGGCATCGTCCACGCCCAGGGCGGAGTAGCCGTTGCTGCCGTAGAGCCAGCGCGGATCGGGCACGGCGGTCGCCGCCCAGCCCATCGCGAGCAGCACCGCCACGGCCAGCGCGCAGGCCAGCGGCCCGCGCAGGCGCTCACGCCACGCCGGCGAATACAGGTGGCCGATCAGGAAGAACGGGAAGAACGAGGCGATGCGCGAGAGCGACATGCGGTAGCCCACGTCGTCCGCCGAGCCGGCGACCAGCGCGAACAGGCAGGCCAGCACCAGCGGATGGCGCAATCGCATGAACAGCGGCAGCAGCAGGCGCCAGGCCGCCAGGCTCGGCAGGTACCAGAGCAGCCAGTACGGCGTGGTGATGCCCACCGGCCCGGGATCGGGCCAGCCGGGCATGCGTGCCGCCAGCGCATACAGCGCCTGGAACAGCAGGTAGGGCAGCAGCAACTGGAACGCGATCCGCTTGAGCAGCTTCAGGTCCACCTCGACCCGCGCCACGGCACCGGACAGGACGGCGAAGGCCGGCATGTGGAACAGGTACAGGAAGCGGTACAGCGCATCGATCGATGCGACGCCGCGCAACGGTTCCAGGCAGTGGCCGAACACCACCAGCGTGATCAGCGCCAGGCGCGCGTTGTCCTTCCAGGAGTCGCGTGCGGAGGGGGCGGGCGGAGCGCGCGTGGGGACGGCATCGACAGTCGTGAGGCGGGGAAATCCGTACATCCGTTGCAGGCTAGCAACGGCTTGGTGCACGGGACGTCCCCGCCGGCCACCCTGTTCACCGTGCGTTGCATTGCCGCTTCACGCCGCGCCTGCG
This sequence comes from Frateuria sp. YIM B11624, assembly GCF_049727805.1. NCBI lineage: Bacteria > Pseudomonadati > Pseudomonadota > Gammaproteobacteria > Lysobacterales > Rhodanobacteraceae > Frateuria > Frateuria sp. YIM B11624. The sequence continues at coordinate 82,437 of NZ_JBCNYA010000007.1, read as the reverse complement.
GCCGGGCAGGACGGTGCGACCCGTTCGATCCATCCGGCGAACGCGCCCATGAAGCGCTGCAGCGATGCGCGCGCGGTGTCGTCCACAAGCGCGCCCTGCGCATCGAAGTGATCCGCCGCGCGGGCCATGAACAGCGCGGGCGAGGGCATTACCAGCGCGCCGCAGGTGTGCAGCACCTGGCGCAGCGAGGCCTGCGCCAGCCGCGTGCCCCAGGGGCCGCTGCTCGCGCCGAGCACCGCCACCGGGCGCTCGGCCAGCACTTCGCCCTGCGGGCTTTCGCGCGAGAGCCAGTCCAGCGCGTTCTTCAAGACGCCGGGCAGTGCGTGGTTGTACTCCGGCGTGGCGATCACCAGCCCGTCGGCCGCGGCGATGGCGATGCGCAGCGCGCGCACGCCGGGCGGACCCTCGGGTTCGGCCTGTTCGAGATCCTCGTCGAACAGCGGCACCGTTGCCAGCGCGTCGTAGACCTCGGCTTCGACGCCTGCCGGTGCAAGCGATGCGGCGGCCTGCAGCAGGCTGCGGTTCCAGGAGGCGCGGCGCAGGCTGCCGGCGAGGCAGAGGACGCGCAAGGGGCGATGGGCCATGGAAGTTCTCCGGTAGGTCAAAGGTCGATGAGCAACAGCACGGCACTGGCCAGCAGCAGCGCGCCCATGGCGGCATCGATACGCCGGCGCGAGCGCGGCCGCGCCATGTGTTCGGCCAGCAGCCGTCCGGCGAGGCTCCACAGCAGCAGGCAGCCCGACGGGATGGCGATGAACAGCAGGGCGAGCGGCAGGTAGCCGGACAGGCTGGTGGCCGGCCAGGCGGCCACCAGCGTGAGCACCATCACCCACCCCTTGGGATTGAGGAACTGGAAACCGAACAGCCCCAGCGCACCGGCCGGCAAGGCGGCACCGGCGCGCTTCGGCGACGCGCGGCGCGTGCCGGCGCCGAGCAGGCACAGCCCCAGCCAGGCCATGTAGACCGCACCAGCGGCACCCAGTCCGGTGCGCAGCGTGGCGTGCGTGGCCAGCATCGCGCCGGCACCGGCCGCGGCGACCGCGAACAGGGCCAGTCCGCCGAGCACGATGCCGCCGATGGCGGCGGCCGCACCGCGCACGCCGCCGCGTCCGGATTCGCGCAACACGACGAGGTTGTTCGGCCCGGGCGTGATCGCCGCGGCGAACAGCAGGCCGGCAGAAGCAAGCAGGTCGTGCATGGCGTTCCGTAGCGTCGCTGCCACCCCGGCAGCGGAGCCAGCATGGCGCCGGGCGGTGGACGGCGGTGCGTGGCTTATGGTCTAGAATTCCGACCATGGACCTGCCCCTGAACGCCCTGCGCGCCTTTGCCCTGGTCTACCAGCACCGCGGCGTGCGCGCCGCCGCGCGCGAGCTGGGCATGGCCCATTCCTCGGTGAGCCGGCACCTGGGTGAGCTGGCGCGCTGGCTGGGCGTGCCCTTGATGCATGCCGGTGCGGGCCGGGCGGGACTGGCCTTCACGCCGCAGGGCGAGGCGTTGGGAAAGGCCGTCAGCGCGGGACTGGGCGAGATCGAGCGGGCGGTGGCGACCCTCCGCGAGGCGCGGCCGGCGCACGCGGTGGCGCTCTCGACCACGCCCTCCTTCGCGATCCGCTGGCTGCTGCCGCGCCTGCCGGCGTTCGAGAAGGCGCACCCGAAGATCGAACTCTCGGTGCTGGTCGACCAGAAGCTGGAAGGCTTCGCCGACGGCCGCGTGGACCTGGCCGTGCGCATGGGGCGCGGCCCGTGGCCGGAACTGCACTGCGAGCCATTGATGGACGACGCGCTGTATCCGGTGATGAGTCCGGCCTACTGGCAGGATCACGGCCGTCCCTCGCGGCCGGCCCAGTTGGCCGGGCTGCGTCTGCTGCACGACCGCGATCCGCAGGCGGCATGGGAGTCGTGGCGCCGCGCGCACGGACCGACCGGTCTTTCGCTGCAGGGTGGCGCGCGCTATGCAGCCTCCGACCTGGTGCTGCGTGCCGCGCAACTGGGGCAGGGCGTGGCGCTGGCGCGCCATCGGCTGGTCGCCGACGAACTGGCGGCAGGCATCCTGGTGCGTCCGTTCGGTGCGCTGGAGGTACCACTCGCATCGGCCTACTGGATCGTGCGTGCCGACGGCACGCGTCCGCGTCCGGCCCTTGCCGCGGTGATCGACTGGCTGCGCTGGCAGGCGGCCGCCCGCTAGCCGGCGGTCACGGGACAGCCGAACGCCGGCGCTGCCACAGCAGCACCGGCAGGCCCATCGCCACCAGCACGCCGGCCCACATCAGCGACTCGATGCCGGTGCCGGCCAGCGCCCACAGCGCATACGCCAGCGCACCGGCGGCGACCAACCGGCGCCACGGGCGCGCGGCCGGCTCGACGCGCCACCAGGCCAGCACGCTCACCACGTAGGGAAGCAGCGTGGTGGCAGTCGAAAGCAGGATCGAGAAGGTGAACAGCGCCACCAGCGTGCGGCTGTAGTTGGCCATGATCAATGCGCTGGCCAGGCTGCTGCCGACCAACAGGCCGAAGGCCGGCGTGCCGCGCGCGTCGAGGCGGGCGAAGTGCGCGGGAAACAGGCCATCCTGCGCCGCCGCCAGCGGCGTCTGCGCCTGCAGCAGCACCCAGCCGTTGAGCGCGCCGAAGCAGGAAACGGTGGCGACCGCGGCGAGCGCGATGCCGGCCATCGGTCCCCATACGTGCGCCGCGGCATCGACCATCGGTGCGGCCGAGCGGCCGAGCTGGTCCGCCGGCAGCAGCCCGATCACCACCGTGCAGGCGAGCATCGTGGCCAGGCCCGCGACCAGCATGCCGATCACGGTGGCGCGCGGCACCGTGCGCTCCGGGTCGCGCACCACGCCGGTCGGCACGGTGGCCGCCTCGAAGCCGAGCATGGCCCACAGCGTGAGCGCCGCGACCGAACTGGCCACGCCCAGCAGCGGCACGCCGCTGGGGTTGAACGGGCGGTAGCCGCCGGCCTGCACCCAGCCCAGCCCGATGAGGCCGAACAGCACCAGCGGCACCAGCTTGAGCAGGGTGGTCAGCATCTGCATGCGCGCGGCCTCGCGCACGCCGGCCAGGTTCACCGCGGTGCAAATCCACAACGCGCCCAATGCGCAGGCGGCCGAGCGCAGCGGCGTGGCGGCGGCCGCGGGCCAGAGCGCGCCGAGGCTGCCGGCGAACGCCACCGCGATCGCGGCGTTCGCGCTCCAGGTGCAGACCCAGTAGCTCCAGGCGACCACGAAACCCACCCTGTCGCCGAACGCTCGCCGGGCGTAGCCGTAGGCGCCGCCGTGGTTGCGGATCGCGCGCGCCAGCCAGGCGTAGACCAGCGCCAGCAGCAGCGCGCCGGCCAGGGTCGGCGCCCAGCCCAGCAGGCTCGCCGCGCCGTAGGGCGCGAGGGCGGCCGGCAGCAGGAACACGCCCGAGCCGATCATGTTGCCGACCACCAGGGCGACCAGCGCCAGTTGGCCGAGTGGCCTGGAATGGTTGCTCATGCCTGTTCCCCTTCAGGCGATGCCGATCCGCTGCTTCTCCCGCAGGCAAGGGAGCGAGCGCGAGGCGCAGCGCTCACGCGTGCTCGCGATAGGCGCGGCGCAGCAGTTCGTGGAAATGGTGGACGGCGTTCTCGCGCAGCGGATTGAGCCGGCCGCTCTCGTAGGAGCCCGAGGCGAGCCCGCGCTGCACGTCCTCGCAGATGGTCACGTCCTCGTCCTGCACCTCGTCGCTGAAGGCGATGTCGCGCTCGCGGCGGGCGCGCGCTTCGTCGCTGGCGCCGGGTCCTCCTTCATGAGGCGCGTAATAGAAGTCGAACTCGACGCGGCAGCGGTCCACGCCCAGCGGCAGCACGCGGTTGGTCTGCAACCGGCCGGGCAGGATGTTGAGCATCGTGTTCGGATAGAGGAAGTAGTACAGCGCCTCGCCGCTGCCGTAGAGCTCGTCCGCGCTCTCCAGCGGGCTGAACTGGTAGGAATACCAGCGCGCCGTCTCGGTAACGTAGCTGCGGTAGTCCAGCACGCTGTTGAGGCCCGGGTGGATGTGCGGCACGTGGTAGCCCTCCAGGTAGTTGTCCACGTACACCTTCCAGTTGCAGGCCACCTCCCAGCTCGCGCGATGGTGGAACTCGAAGCCGGCCAGCGAGCGGCCTTCGCGCAGGCGTGCGTCGATGCCCTCGACGAACTCGCCGAACGGCGGCGCCTCGCCGGTGGCGACGAACACCAGGCCCTGCCATACCTGCACGCGCACTTCCGGCAGGCGGATCGTCGACGGATCGAAATCCGGCGTGCGGCCCATTTCCGGCGCACCGCGCAACACGCCGTCCAGGCCGTAGGTCCAGCCGTGGTAGCGGCAGCGCAGCGCGGTCGCGCCCTTGCCGTCGCAACTGGCGACTGGGCCGGCGCGGTGGCGGCAGACGTTGTGGAAGGCGCGGATCGTGGTGGCGTCGCTGCGCACGACCAGCAGCGGCAGGCCGGCGATGGTGGTGACCAGGTGGTCGCCCACGCCGGCCAGCTGCGACTGGTGGCAGACCAGTTGCCAGCTCCGCGCGAACACCGCCTTGGCATCCAGCGCCGGCATGCGCGGGTCGGTGTAGCAGCGCGCCGACAGCGCCATCGCATGATCGAGCGGCTGGGCGGCGAGGAGGTCGGGCGTGAGCAGCTCGGTCATGGCGGTACCGGTGGCGGTCGGGACGCGGGGCGCGTCCCAACCTACACCATCAACGCGCGCCGTAGAGCGCCTTGACGTCCTTCAGCAACGCGGCCTGGCTGTCCGGGCGGGCGTAGAACATGTGGCCGCCGGGGTAGCTCTTCACCTGCACGCGGGTCGGATCGCCCATCGCCGGCATCTGGTCGACGATCAGCACCGAGGCCATGAACGGACAGGACAGGTCGTCCCAGCCATGCGCGATCAGCACGCGCAGGCCCGGGTCGTTGGCGACCGATTCGCGCAGTTGCGAGACCGAACCCTCGACCGCGTCGTCGTCCTCGTGCCAGAGCTTGTTCACCTCGTAGCTCAGCGCGTTGTAGCGACCGGAGTATTTCCAGCCGACGGTGCGGGTGACGAAGTCGACCATCGCGGTGGTGGTCGGCGCGATGATGCCGTTCAAGATCGGATCGCCGGTGCGCTGGCGCGGCGCGTAGGGGAACGGGTCCCAGGCGGTGACGTTGGAGTCGTAGCGGCTGCCCAGCTTGCCCTCGGCGCGGTAGACCTCGCGCAGGTAGGCCTGGGTTTCCAGGCGGCCGCCGGAACGGCGCACGAACAGCGGATCGAGCCCGGTCAGTTCGGTCACCTTCCGGATCACCCGCTCGGTCGCCTGCGGATCGGATCGGCCGCGCATCAGGTCGGTGGCGTACTCGCCGCGGGTGTACTCGACCACCTGCGCCATCGCCTCGGGCGTGAGCCTGTGCTCGCGCTCCAGGTGCGCCGCGGCGATCGAGGGCAGGGTCAGCATCCACGGCAGCGGCGAGACGTTCTCGTCGTTGGAGGCGGCCGGGTCGAGGTAGGGCGAGACCAGCACCACGCCCTTCATCGCCACGCCGAGCTGGGTCTGCAGGTAGTCGGTGATGCGCGGGCCGCGGAAGCCGCCGTAGCTTTCCCCGACCAGGTACTTGGGCGACTGCAGGCGGCCGTTCCTGACCAGCCAGTCGTAGACGATCCGCGAGAGGTATTTGATGTCGCTGTCGGTGCTGTAGAACAGCTCGGTGGCCTTCTTGTCGTCCACCAGTGCGCGGCTGAAGCCGGTGCCGACCGGGTCGATGAACACCAGGTCGGTGAAGGGCAGCCAGCTGCCGGGGTTGTCGTGCAGGGTGGCCGGGTCGGATGGGTTATTGCCCTCGACGCCGAAGTTCACCCGCTTGGGACCGATCGCGCCGAGGTTGAGGTAGACCGAGGACGCGCCCGGGCCGCCGTTGAGCGCGAAGGTCACCGGTCGGTCGCCGCCACCCATGGTGTAGGCGGTGTAAACCACTTCGGCGACGGTGTTGCCCTTCTCGTCGCGCACCGGCAGCGAGCCGACGGTGACGGTGTACTTGAGCGTACGGCCGTCGATCTGCGCGCTCTGCTGCACGTGTGCGTCGGCGGGGAAGGGCGGCAGGTGGAAGTCGCCGTGGCTGGCTTCGGCGGCAGGCTTGTCGGCGGCGAAGGCGGGAGCGGCGGCCAGACCGGCCAGCAGCGAAGCCGCCAGCAGGCTGGCTTGCAGGATCTTGCGCACGATGGTTCCCCAGGGACGAAAGTCCCAGCCTAGCGGCTGGCCAGCGGCCGGGACTGTGCCCAAAGGCATGGGCCAGAGGCGCCGCCTTCAGGCAGGCAGCGCGACCAGCTGGTCCTGCACCTGGTTGATCGCATCGCGGATGCGCTTGCTGAATATCGAGTCATCGTGGTGGATCAGCACCAGCCGCTCGGTGGCGCGGGTCATCGCCACGTAGAGCAGGCGCGCCTCCTCGACCTCGTCCTTGCCTTCCTTGGGCAGCGAGCCGAGCCCCGGGATGATCACGAACGGGAACTCCAGGCCCTTGCTCGAGTGCATGGTGACCAGCTTGACCGTGTCGCCCACGGCGAACAGCGCACCCTTGCCGCGGCCCTCGGCCAGCCGCGCCGGGATGCCCTGGCGCTCCAGCGCCTCGGCCAGCTTCTCGCCTTCCCACTGGTTGCGGAAGATCACCGCCATGTCGGACCACGGCCGGCCGTGCGCGTGCTCGTCGCTCAACTGGGCGATCAGCACGGTGAGCTGGGCAGGTGCGGTGTCGACGCGGATCAGCTCCGGCACCGCGCCTCGGCGGCCGGCGCTCTCGGGGGCGACCAGCGGCACGCCGTCGCCGTCATCCGCGCGCTCGATCAGCAGTTCGTTGGCGAAGCCGCGTGCCACCGCCAGGATCTCCAGCGTGTTGCGGTAGTTGAGCTTGAGGATGGTCGTGCGGCCCTGCGCCTGGATCCCCAGGCTCTTCCAGCTCACCTTGCGCCGGTCGGCCTTGCCGTAGATGTTCTGTGCATCGTCGTAGAGCACCAGCAGGGAGTTGGTCGCCGGGTCGACCATCTGCACGATCAGCTTGTACCAGTCCGGCTCGAAGTCGTGGCCCTCGTCGACCAGCACCGCGCCGTATTGGAAGCGCGGGATCTGGCCCCGGTCGACGCCGTCGATCACCCGCTCGACCATCTGCTCGAAGAAGCCGTCGGATCCCTTCGGCGGCAGTGCCACGTGGTAGGCGGTGAGCATCTTGTGGCACCACTTGTGGAAGTTGTAGACCTGCACCTTGTCGGCCAGGCCGCGTTCGCCGATGAGTTGTTCCAGCCGCGCGGCCAGCGTCTTGTTGTAGCAGAGCACCAGGATCGGCCGGTTCATCGCGCGCGCCAGCTGCATGGCGCGGAAGCCCAGGATCATCGTCTTACCGGAACCGGCCACGCCGTGGATGATCCGGTGCTCGTCGCCGAGCGAGCGCGCCAGTTGTTCCTGCTGGGCGTCCATCACCTTGACCAGTTCGGGGATCTGCAGCGGGCGCACCGCCGCGTCGGTCGGGCCGAACAGGCCGAACTGGCCGCTGCCCGGCTCCACCCGCAGCTCGGGGAACAGGTGCCAGCGCACGCGGTCGATCTGCGGCAGCGTCAGCGCGACCGGGAAGGCGTGCGGGAACATCGCCCACAGCCGCTCCTGGAAATCCTCCGACTCGACCGACTCGTAGAATTCGTCGCGGCAGATCGCCAGGTGCGGCGGGATCACCGCATCCAGCCCACCGTCTTCGAACTGCTTGCGGCTGATGTTGGCCAGCACCACGCCCCAGGCCCACGGCATGATGATCTTGCCGGCATGCCGATGCCCGGCCGGGAAGCGCAGCGCCGGGTCGCGCTCCAGCACCACGCCGATTTCCAGCGCATAGGCGCGCGCCTGCAGCAGCGGGTGGTTCTCCTTCACCAGGCCACGCTCGGTGACCAAGGTGAACTGGGTGCTGTCGGCGTGCTGGATGGTCTCGGCCTTCCAGTCCTTCACCTCCAGCACCAGCAGGCCGCGGCGCGGGTGGAACACCACGAAGTCCGGGTGGCGCTGCTTCAGCCCGACCGGCACGTCGTACCAGAGCAGGTAGTCGTCCTCGAGCTTCTGCTCCAGCCGCTCGGAGAAGCGCTTCTCGCCCGCGGTCATGCGCGGCAGGCAGCTGTTGCGGGTCGGGATGAGGGTGGCCATGCGGCATCCGTCGGGTTTTTGCGTGGAAAGTAACGGACTTGCGTGCGGTGTCAACGCTAAAGTCGGCCCATCCAGCGCCGATATCACGGGCGACGACCAGGCAAGAGCCGCCATCGCGGCCGAGGCCTTCACACACGGCAGGAGCCGGTCGTCGACGGTCGGGCGCGGGGAGAGCCCAGCATGCCCATGCATATCGAAACGCTTTCGCTGATCAGCGCCATCCAGTCGCTGGCCCTGGCCGTGCTGCTGTGGGCGGGCACCCACGGCCGTCCCGGCGCGGCGCGCACCAGCCTGAAGCTGCGCGCCGGCGCGCTGGCGGTGGAAGCGGCCGGGTGGGGCATGCTGGCGGCGCAGGCGTGGCTGCATCCGGCGCAACTGTTGCTCGGCGGCAACGCGTTGAACCTGCTGGCGCAGGGCATGGCGGTGGTCGCCCTGCGCATGCTGCTGGGCGAACCGCTGCGCTGGCGCGTCGCGCTGGCCATCGGCGTGGCCGGCTGGCTGGGCGTGGGCTGGTTCGGCGTGGTCGATCCGGACTACCGGCTGCGCGTGCTGTGGGGTTCGGCCGCGATCATGGCGGACATTGGCCTGCGCATGCAGGCGCTGCTTCACGGCGGGCTGCGGCGCAGCTCGCGGGCGCGCGTGGCGCTGCTGGCGATGTGCTCGCTCTCCGCGCTGCTGCTGCTGTGGCGCAACGGCCAGTTGTGGTTCGACCTGAATCCGCCGGCGGACATCATCCAGCCCGACACCGTCAACTACCTGTACGTGTTGCTCTCGGGCATGCAGCCCATGTTCCTGAGCATCGGTTTTCTTCTGCTCTACAGCGAGACGCTGCAACGCGAACTGCACCTGCTGGCGCGGGTCGATTCGCTGACCGGCGTGAAGAACCGCCTGGCGCTGACCGAGACGGCCACGCAACTGCTGTCCCAGGCCGGCCGCGTGGGACGGCCGCTGGGCGTGCTGATGATCGATGCCGACCACTTCAAGAGCGTCAACGACCGCTTCGGCCATGGCGGCGGAGACAAGGTGCTGCTGGCGCTGGTCGGCAGCATCCGCGGCACGCTGCGCGCGAGCAACGTGATCGGCCGCATCGGCGGCGAGGAATTCGTGGTGCTGGCGCCCGACACCGGCCTGGAACAGGCGCTGGTGCTGGCCGAGCGCATCCGCGAGACGGTCGAGACCACGCCGTTGCTGGTCGACGGGCATCTGCTGCAGCTGACCGTGTCGATCGGCGCGGTGGTGGCCGCGCCCGGCGAGCACGACGTCAAGGGCCTGCTGCAGCGGGCCGATGCGGCGCTCTACGCCGCCAAGCGCGCGGGACGCAATCGCGTGATGGCGGCGGACCCGGAGCTGGTCCGGCGCGCGCTTTCCGTTTCGTAGGTCCGTAGGGTGGGCTTCGGCCCACCGCTCCGGTACGGCGATGGTGGGCTGAAGCCCACCCTGCGGGCGCCTGCGCGCTCAGCCTTCGAGCGCGGCGTCCAGCGAGATCTCCGCCCGCAGCACCTTGGACACCGGACAGCCCTGCTTGGTCTCCTGCGCGATGCGGCTGAAAGTGTCGGCATCGGCGCCGGGCACGCGCGCGCGGCAGGTCAGCGCGATGGTGGTGATGGCGAAACCTTCGCCCTGCTTGTCCAGCGTCACCTGCGTGCGGGTGTCGATCTTCTCCGCCGTCAGCCCGGCATTGCCCAGGCCCAGCGAGAGCGCCATCGAGAAGCAGCCGGCCAGCGCGGCGCCGATCAGTTCCTCCGGGTTGGTGCCGGGGCCGTCCTCGAAGCGCGACTTGAAACCGAACGGCGCTTCGCGCAGCACGCCGGTCTCGGTGGAGATCGTGCCGCGGCCGTCCTTCAGGCCGCCGGACCAGGTGGCGGAGGCGGATTTCTTCATGGCGGGTCTCCCGTGCGTCGAGTGGACGGGGCAGTGTGGCAAGCGCGCCATGCAGGCGGTGCGAACGCCGTCCCGCGGCCGCTTCACGCGCGTTTTGCCCGCGCGGACCGTATCCTCACGGCTTTCCCCCGACGGCCCCAGGCATGAGCTTCGACATCCGCCACAACGCCGCCGCCCGCCGTTTCGAGACCGTGGTGGACGGCCAGCACTGCGAACTGGACTACCGCCTCGACGGCCAGGTGATGACCATCACCCACACCGGCGTACCGGTGCCGGTGGAAGGGCGCGGGATCGCTTCGGCGATGACCCAGGCGGCGATGGAAACCGCGCGCGCCGAAGGCTGGCGCGTGGTTCCCGCCTGCTCCTACGCGGCGGCCTGGCTGCGCCGGCACCCGGAGTTCGCCGACCTGCGCGCCTGATCCACACCGGCCCGCCGTTGTGCCCGCTGACAGGTGTGGGCACACTGCAGCGGGCAAGCCGATCGCAGGAGGCCCGATGAGCGACTCCCATACCCACGGCAAGCGGCGGCGCCACCATCACGGCCCGTGGCACGCGCTGCGCGCGCGTCCGTCGCTGGCGATCGGCGGCGGACTGCTGGTGGTGACGGCGGTCGCCGCATGGGCGCTGGGCATGCATCCGGCGCCGTCCTTCCTGCTCGGTTTCGATCTCGGCGCGCTGGTCTTCGTCGGCATCCAGTTGCGCGAGTTCAGCCAGGCCACGCCGGTCAGCATGCGCGAGAAGGCGCGCCGCCAGGACGCCGGCCGCTGGGGCATCCTGTGGAGCGGCGTGGCGTTTTCCACGGTGGTGCTGGTGGCGCTGGGCACCGAGCTGCAGGCGGGCAAGACCGGCGGCCTGCTGGCGATCGTGGTGGCCGCGGCCAGCATCATGCTGAGCTGGGCCTTCCTCAACACGCTGTTCGCGCTGCATTACGCGCACGGCTACTACGGCAACTACGGCAAACCGCACGAAGGCCTGGACTTCCCCGGCGACGAGGAGCCCGACTACTGGGACTTCGCCTACTTCGCGGTGGTGGTCGGCATGACCTTCCAGGTGTCCGACGTGCAGGTGACCAGCCGCTACCTGCGGCGGATGGTGCTGATCCACGGCGTGATCGCGTTCTTCTTCAACGTGTTCATCATCGCGGTGAGCGTGAATGTCGTGGCGGGGCAGAGCTCGTAGCCGGCGTCAGTCCCTGAAGTTGTCGAACTGCAGCGGCAGCTCGGTCGGCGACTTGCGCAGCACGGCCATCGCCAGTTGCAGGTCGTCGCGCTTCTTGCCCGTCACGCGCAGCTTGTCGCCGTTGATCTGCGCCTCGACCTTGAGCTTGGCCGCCTTCAGCTCGGCGATGAGCTTCTTGGCGATCGGCTGTTCGATGCCCTGCTTGACGGTGATCTTCTGCCGCGCGCCGGCGAGGTTCACTTCCGGCTCGGCCACGTCCAGCGCGCGGATGTCTATCTTCCGGCTGGTCAGCCGCCCACGCAGGATGTCCAGCATCTGCTGCAGCTGGAAATCGCTCGGCGCGCGCTGGGTGATCATGTAGCCGTCCAGCTCGAAGGCGGCGTCGGTGCCCTTGAAGTCGAAGCGGTTGGCCAGCTCGCGGTTGGCCTGGTCGACCGCGTTGGTCAGTTCGTGCTTGTCCACTTCGGAGACGACGTCGAAGGAGGGCATGGCGGGTACCTGCAGGATGGGAGAGCGGAAAGTGTAAGCGCTCGGCGATAATGCGCGATCCACTCCGTCCGCGATGCGATGAAAACCGACGTACTCGTCATCGGCGCCGGCGCCGCCGGCCTCATGTGCGCGATCGCCGCCGGCCGGCGCGGTCGGCGCGTGCTGGTGCTCGACCACGCCAACAAGCCGGGCAAGAAGATCCTGATGTCCGGCGGCGGACGCTGCAATTTCACCAACCTCGGCGTGACGCCGGCCAACTACCTGTCGGCCAACCCGCATTTCGCCAAGTCCGCGCTGGCGCGCTACACGCCGGCGGATTTCATCGCGCTGGTGGAGAAGCACCGCATCGCCTTCCACGAGAAGGAGCTCGGCCAGCTGTTCTGCGATGACTCCTCCAAGCAGGTCGTGCGCATGCTGCTGGACGAATGCGCGGCGGCCGGCGTGCGCGTGGAGACGAGCTGCGCCGTGACGCGCGTGCGCCATGGCGAAGCCGGCTTCAGCGTGGCCACCGCGCGCGGCGAGGTACATGCGCAGGCGCTGGTGATCGCCACGGGAGGCCTGTCGATCCCGAGCATGGGCGCCACCGGCTTCGGCTACGAGCTGGCCCGGCAGTTCGGCCACGAGGTGCAGCCCACGCGCGCCGGCCTGGTGCCGCTGACCTTGAGCGGCAAGCATCAGGAGCGCTACGCGGACCTTGCCGGCGTGGCGTTGCCGGCCGAGGCGCGCAGCGGGCGGCAATCGTTCCGCGCGGGCCTGCTGTTCACCCACCGCGGCGTCAGCGGGCCGTCGATCCTGCAGATCTCCTCCTACTGGCAGCCGGGCGAGGAGCTGCGGCTGGACCTGCTGCCCGATCGCGATGCGGCCGACTGGCTGCCGGCCCAGCGCGTGGCGCGGCCGGCCGCGGAACTGAAGACCGTGCTGGCCGACCTGTTGCCGAAGCGGCTGGCGCAGCGCCTGTGCGAGCTCGACTTCGGCAACCGCCCGATGCGCCAGTACCGCGAGGCGGAACTGGCCGCGATCGGCGCGCGCCTCCACGACTGGCCGCTGGTCGCCAGCGGCACCGAGGGCTACCGCACGGCCGAAGTGACGCTCGGCGGCGTCGACACCGACGGGCTCTCTTCCAGCACGATGCAGTCCAAGCTCGTACCGGGGCTGTATTTCATCGGCGAGGTGGTCGACGTGACCGGCTGGCTGGGCGGTTACAACTTCCAGTGGGCATGGGCGTCCGGACACGCGGCCGGCGAAGTGGTGTGAGAAAGGCGAGGGAACGGTCTTTTGCGCGCCTTCAACAACGCGGATGTTCCATTACCCGGTCGCTTCAAAGGAGAACCTTCATGAACGTCGGATTCCTCGGCCTGGGCGCCATGGGCAGCGCCATGGCCAGCAACCTGCTCGCCGCGGGCCACGCGCTGACCGTGTGGAACCGCTCCGAAGGCCCCACCGAACCGCTCGCCTCGCTCGGCGCCAGGGTCGCGCGCACGCCCGGGCGGGCGGTGCAGGGCCAGGTGGTGCACAGCATGCTGGCCAATGACCAGGCCGTGCGCGAGGTGTTCCTGGAAGGCGGCGTGCTGGACGAGATGGACCGCGGCACCGTGCACGTCAACCACGCGACCATCTCGGTGGCGCTCGCGCGCGAGCTGGCCCAGGCGCATGCGCAGCGGGGACTGGGCTACGTTGCCGCGCCGGTGTTCGGACGGCCGGACATGGCCGCGGCGGCCAAGCTCAACATCGTCGTGGCCGGGCATCCTGCCGTGGTCGAGTCCGTGCGCCCGCTGCTGGAGGTGCTCGGCAGCCGGCTGTGGCCGGTGGGCGAGGCGCCCGAGCGCGCCAACGTGGTCAAGCTGGCCGGCAACTTCATGCTGGCGTCGGCGATCGAGAGCATGGCCGAGGCCACTGCGCTCACCCGCGCGCACGGCGTGTCCGCCGCCGACTTCCTGGAGATCATGACCAGCACGCTGTTCGCCGCGCCGGCCTACCAGGGCTACGGCCGCCTGATCGCCGAGGAGCGTTACGCGCCGCCCGGCTTCGCGCTGCCGCTGGGCCTGAAGGACGTCAACCTCGCGCTCGCCGCGGGCGAGGCAGCGCGGGTGCCGCTACCGTTTGCCGGCGTCGTGCGCGATGCGCTGATCGAGGCGCTGGCAGGCGGCGGCGAAGAGCTGGACTGGGCGGCGCTGGCGCAGGTCGCTGCGCGGCGCGCGCACCTGGATGACGGGAAGCCGTAAGGTGGGCTTCAGCCCACCGCTTTGATCTTTCTTCAGAGCCGGTGGGCTGAAGCCCACCCTACGCGTTCTTCGGGCGCTGCTGCAGCCAGCGGTCCAACTGGTTGGCGAAGGCCTGCCGGTCGCGCGCGTGGAACGCCGACGGGCCGCCCGTGTCCACGCCTGCGCCGCGCAGTTCGTCCATGAAATTGCGCATCGACAGGCGCTGCGCGATGGTCTCGCGCGTGTAGAGCTCGCCGCGCGGGTGCAGCGCCAGCGCGCCCTTGTCGATCGCCTGCGCGGCCAGCGGGATGTCCTGCGTCACCACCAGGTCGCCCGCGGCCAAACGCTGCACGATCTCGTTGTCGGCGACGTCGAAGCCGCCGGCGACCTGGATCGCACGCACCCAGCGCGTGGACGGCGTGCGCAGCATCTGGTTCGCCACCAGCGTGACCATCACCTGCGCGCGCTCGGCGGCGCGGAACAGGATCTCCTTGATCGGTCCGGGGCAGGCGTCGGCATCGACCCAGATCTGCGGCGTGCCGCTCACGCGCCGTTCCAGCGCAGCAGGCCGTCGACCACGGTGTGCGCGCGGCCGCCGACCCAGATCGCATCCGGCTCGATGCGCGCCAGCAGCCTGGCGTCATGGCCCATCTCGCGGCCCTGGCTGATCGCGTAGCCGCGCGAGAGCGCACCCTCGGGCTCCGCGTGGGCGATGTAGGCGGCGATCAAGCCGTTGGCGGCGCCCGAGGCCGGGTCCTCCACGATGCCCACGCCGGCGGGGAAGGCGCGGACCACCAGTTGGTAGTCGCCCGAACCGCTGCGCGCGAAGGCGCACAGGCCCATGCTGTCGGTCGCCCGCGCCAGTGCGCCGATCGCGCTGTGGTCGGGCAGCCAGCCGCGCAGGCTGGCCTCGTCGGCGACCTCGGCCAGCCACCAGCGCCGGCCGCCGTCGACCAGCGCCGGCGGCAGCGCGCCCAGCTCGACGCCGGCGAGCGTGGCCGCCAGCAGCGGGTGTGCGTCGCGGCCGGTGGCGACCACGCGCTCGCCGGGCGACTTCAGCAGCAGATCGCGTTCCTCGCCCTCGCCCTCGACGCGGATCGGCAGCACGCCGGCGCCGCATTCCTGCCACAGCAGGCCATCGACCGGCTGCGCCAATCCGCAGGCCAGCGCGGCGTGCGCGCTGCCCACGCTGGGATGGCCGGCGAACGGGATCTCGCGCTGCGGCGTGAAGATGCGTACGCGGTAGCTCGCCTGCGGCGTCGACGGCGGCAGCAGGAAGGTGGTTTCCACCAGTGCGGTCCAGCGCGCGAAGCGCTGCATCTGCGCGTCGCTCCAGCCGCGCGCGTCGGTCACCACGCCGAGGTGGTTGCCGCCGCCGCAAGTAGCGGCAAAGACGTCCAGATGGAGGTAGCGGGTCGGGGTCATGCGGGTCCGTGGGGAGCGGGCGGATAAAGGCGCGCATGATACGCCGTGATGTCGCAGGCGTCGTAAGCGCGGTCGACAAGCCGCAGGGCCGGCGCCAAGATGGACGATCCGCCATCCCCGAGGAAGCCCGCGCGACCATGCTTACCCTGGCCATCATCGCGATCACCTGCGTCGTCTCGTTCCTGGCCTTCAACAAGCCCAAGCTGATGGACGACCTGATCCTGTGGCCGCCGGCGATCCAGCGCCACCGCGAATACCACCGCCTGGTGACCTACGGGTTGGTGCACGCCGACTTCGGCCACCTGCTGTTCAACATGCTGACGCTGTTTTTCTTCGGGCGGGCGATCGAGAGCTTCTACGCCATGGAACTCGGCAGGCTGGGCTTTCTGCTGTTCTACATAGGTGGTCTGGTGGTCTCCATCCTGCCGACGTACCTCAAGAACCGGCGCAATCCGAACTATCACAGCCTCGGCGCTTCCGGTGCCGTGTCCGCGGTGCTGTTCGCCTACATCCTGTTCGCGCCGTGGAACCGCATCATCGTGTTCATCCTGCCGATGCCGGCGATCCTGTACGCGGTGCTCTATGTCGGCTACTCGATCTACATGGACCGCGTCGGCCGCGACAACATCAACCACAGTGCGCACCTGTGGGGCGCAGCCTATGGCGTGGTCTTCACCTTGGCGATAGAGCCGCGGGTGTTCACTCACTTCCTCGCACTGCTCATGAATCCGCGCATGTAGGAGGGCCATGCCCACGCCGCAAGGCCACCCGGGGCCGTTTTCGATCGTCCTCAACCGCCGTTCCGGCAGCGCTGACGCCGAGGCGACCGAACGGGACATCCGCACCGCGCTCGACGACGCGGGGCACCCGTACCGGTTGTTCCGTGCGCGCCGCCCGCGCGAACTGGGCGGGCTGGCCCGCGAGGCGGTGGAGGCGGCGCGCGCACAGGACGGGACAGTGGTGGTGGCCGGCGGTGACGGCACCATCAACGCCGTGGTGCAGGCGGTGCTTCCCAGCGGTTTGCCGCTGGGCGTGCTGCCGCAGGGCACCTTCAACTTCGTCGGCCGCTGCCACGGCCTGCCCGAGGGTGACGCCGGTGCCGGCGTGCGCGGCCTGCTCGATGCACGCGAGGTGCCGGTACAGGTCGGCATGGTCAACCAGCGCGTGTTCCTGGTGAACGCCAGCCTGGGCCTGTACCCCGACCTGCTGGAACGGCGCGAGCGCGACAAGCGCCGCTTCGGCCGGCACCGGCTGGTTGCGCTGCTTTCGGGCCTGCGCGCGCTGCTGGGCAACTACCCGGACCTGCGGCTGTCGCTGCGCGAGGACGGCCGGGCGCAACTTCGCCGCAGCACCACGCTGGTGGTGGCAAACAACCGACTGCAACTGGAAAGCATCGGTATTCCCGAAGCGGAGGCCGTCGATCGCGGCCGGCTGGTCGGCATCGTGCTGCCGCCGCTGGCGCGCTGGCGGATGATCCTGGCGGCCGTGCGCGGCCTGTCCGGGCACCTGGGCGACGTCGAGAAAGTCGACAGCTTCGCCTTCGCCGAACTGGACGCGGCCTTGCCGCATCGCCGCCACATCAAGCTGGCGATCGATGGCGAGATCGGGCGGCTGTCACTACCACTGCGCTTCCGGGTCGCACCGCAGCCGCTGCGGCTGCTGGTGCCCGGCCGGCGGGAGGCATCGTGAGCGTGCTGCTGCACATGTCCGATTCGCACTTCGGCACCGAGCGGGCGCCGGTGCTGGCCGCGCTGCGCGCGCTGGTGCAGGACGTCCGGCCGGAGCTGGTAGTGCTCTCCGGGGACCTGACCCAGCGCGCGCGCCGGGCGCAGTTCGCCGCGGCGCGCGCGTTCGTCCGGGGCCTGCCGTCACCGCACCTGGCCATCCCCGGCAACCACGACATCCCGCTGTTCGCGCTGGGCACCCGCCTGGTGGCGCCGTACGCGCATTACCGGGCCGCCTTCGGCGATGAACTGGAACCGTCATGGTCGTCCGCGGACTGGCTGGTGCTCGGCGTCAACACCACGCGCTGGTGGCGCCACAAGCAGGGCGAGGTGTCGGCCGCGCAGGTCGACCGGGTCGCCGCGCGCCTGCGCGATGCCGCGCCCGGCCAACTGCGCGTCGTGGTGGTGCACCAGCCGATGGCGGTGATCCGCGCGTCCGACCAGCGCAACCTGCTGCGCGGCCACGCCCAGGCGGCCGGGGCATGGGCCCTCGCCGGTGCGCAGGTGGTGCTGGGCGGCCATATCCATCTGCCCTACGTGCGCCCCTTGCCGGCGCCGGCCGGACGGCCGTTGTGGGTGGTGCAGGCAGGCACCGCGGTGTCGCGCCGCGTACGCGGCGACACCGCAAACTCGGTGAACCTGCTGCATCGCGAGGGAGCGGACCGCTGCACCGTCGAACGCTGGGACTATGACGCCGTACGTGACGCATTCGGCTGCCGTGAGCGGCACGTGCTGCAACTGCGCCGGCCACCCGCATCCTGAATCGGCCGGGGTTTCATGCCGCGATCGCGCATGACAGCGGAAGACGCTCGCGCAATACTGGACGCGCAGGTCTTTCCGCCGCGTGCGTGGAGCATGCCGACGCGGGCAAGGCTGCATCGACCACCCGCAGGAGTGATGACGCATGGCAACGACCCGCAAGTCGGCCGCGAAGAAATCCACGGCAAAGAAGGCAGCCTCTGGCACCGCGACCAAGAAGAGCGCCGCCCGCAAGAAGACCGGCATCAAGACCCCGGTGAACCGCACCGCCGCCCGCCCGGCCGCGAAGAAGGCCGTCGGGAAGCGCCCGGCCACAAAGAAGGCAGCGCCGAAGAAGGCGGTTGCAAAGAAGGTCGCGCCGAAGAAAGCGGCGGTGAAAAAGGCCGCACCGAAGAAGGCGGCAGTGAAGAAGGCCGCGCCGAAAAAAGCGGCGATGAAGAAGACCGCGCCGAAAAAGGCCGCTGCCAGGAAGGCGGCGCCGAAAAAGGCGGCCCCCAGGAAGGCGCCTGCAAGGAAAGCCGCCCCGAAGAAGGCGGCCACCCGCAAGGCCGCTCCCGCGGCAGCCACGAAGATGGCGAACAAGCCGGCGGTGAAGAAGGCTGCGTCCGCCGGCAAGCCGAACCGGCCCGCCACCCGGCCCGTCGCCAGCAAGGGCGCCGCACCCGCCAATCCACCGGCGACCCGGCATATCAGCCCGGAAGAAGCGGTCGCCCACATCCAGGCCCTGCTCGACGCCAAGCATGAACGGGACCGCGCGGCGAACCACTCCGCGAACGCGCAGCCGCACGGCGATTCGGCCGTACATACGCGCAACAGTCCGCAGCTGCCCAGCGATGCGCCCAAGACCACCATTCCGGTGATCGCCGGCCAGCGCGGCCCCAAGGTCTGACCGTCCCTGCGCCGGAGCCGCGCCCGTGCCGGAAGGCCGGGCGCGACGCTCAGGGCGCATTCAAACCGCCGAGACTAGCGTGCGTTCCATGGCCTCACTCATGGAGGTGCGCCCATGAAACGTCTGCTTGCAGGACTGGCGCTGGCGCTCGGCACGGCCGCGCTGTCGGGTTGCTACTACGACCCCGGCTACAGCTACGTGCGCAGCAACGGTTACCAGGGCGACGCCTACTACGGCGAAGGTCCGTCGGTGATCTACGAGCCGGACTACTACGGTTACGGCGGCTACTACGGTCCCGGCTGGGGCTACGGCTGCTGTTACGCACCGGGCGTGAGCGTCGGCGTGAGTGGCGTCTGGTACCGCGATTCGCATCATTACCGCGGGCGCGACTGGAGCCGCGAGCGCTACCGTGACGGTGGCGGACGCCACGACTGGCGGGGCCGCGGCGATCGCGATCGTGGCCATGACCGCGGCGACTGGCGCGGCCGGCGCGACCACGACCACCACTGATCAGGCCGATTCCCCGCGCGGCTCGTGCGCGGGACGCGCGCTTGGCACAATCGCGGCATGCCTCCACCCCGTTTCCGTGGGCGCGCCGTGCGCCTGGCCATCGCCGCGCTGTGCCTGCTGCTCGGCGGCTGCGCCAGCCTTCGCTATTACGCCCACGTGGCGCACGGGCAGGCATCGCTGCTGGTGCACCGCCGGCCGATCGCCGAGGTGGTACGCGATCCGTCCATCGATCCAGACCTCGCCCGGCGCCTGCGGCTGGCCGCGCAAGCCCGGCAGTTCGCATCCTCGGAACTGGGCTTGCCGCGCAACCGCAGCTACACCAGCTACGTCGACCTGCATCGGCCCTACGTGGCGTGGAACGTGTTCGCCACGCTGCCCTATTCGGTCGACGCGGTGCCTCAATGCTTCCCCATCGCCGGCTGCGTGGCCTATCGCGGCTATTTCGACCAGGCCCGCGCGCAGGCCCGCGCGGCGCAACTGAAGGCGCAGGGCGACGACGTGTGGATCGGCCCGGTGCCGGCCTATTCGACGCTCGGCTGGTTCGCCGATCCGATCGTCTCCAGCATGCTGCGCTGGGACGACGACGAACTGGCCGGCACGATCTTCCACGAGCTCGCGCACCAGCAGCTCTACGTGAAGGACGACACCGCCTTCAACGAATCCTTCGCCAGCTTCGTCGAGCGGCAGGGCCTGCGCGAGTGGCGCAGGGCGCGCGAGCTGCCGCCGCCCGATCCGCGCGCGCAGGCGATGGAACGCGGCTTCACCATGCTGGTGCTGGATCTGCGCGAGCGGCTCAGGCAGTCGTATGCCTCCAGCCACGACACGGCGGTGCTGGCGCGCGGCAAGCGGGCGCAGATCGAGGCGTTCCGCCGGCGCTACGCCCGTTGGCGGGACACGCAGTGGCCCGGCGACCATCGCTACGACGCGTGGGTCGCGGCGCCGGTCAACAACGCGCGCCTGTTGCCATTCGGGCTGTACGACCGCTGGACCGGCGCGTTTGCCGTGCTGTACGACCGCGCCGGGCATCGCTGGCCGGCGTTCTACGCGCAGGTTCGCGCCCTGGCCGACGAGCCGAAGGCGCAGCGGGACCGTGCGCTGGATGCCCTGGCCGCCAACCCCGGCATAAGCGCCCGGTAAGCCGCCGGTACGAGCATCGGCGGGTCCGCCACGGAGCGCCGCCATGAACGCCACCTTCCGACGGGTTTTCGCCGCATCGCTCGGCCTGTGTACTGCCGTGCTGGCCGCATCGGCGCCGCATGCCGGCTATCGCGTGCTGCACCGCTACGCGCCCGGCGGCGACGAGGGCTGGGATTACCTCGCGGTCGACGCCGCTGCGCGCCGCGTGTACGTCAGCCACGGCGACGAGGTGGTGGTGCTCGATGCCGACAGCGGGACGACCGTGGGCCGCATCGGCCATCTGGACGGCGTGCACGGCATCGCGCTGGCGCCGGCCCTGCATCGCGGCTGGATCAGCAACGGCCGCAGCGGCAAGGTGACGGCGTTCGACACCCGCACGCTCAAAGCCACCGCCACGCTCGAAGCCAGCGGCGGCAACCCTGACGCGATCCTGTACGACCCGGCCAGCCGGCGCGTCTTCACCTTCAACGGCCGCAGCGCCAATGCCACCGCCTTCGACGCGGCCAGCGGCAAGCCGCTGGCGACGATCGCGCTGCCGGGCAAGCCGGAGTTCGCCGTCACCGACGGCGCCGGACGTGTCTGGGTGAACATCGAGGACAAGAGCGAGCTGGCAGAACTCGATCCGAAGACAGCGAAACTTCTGGCGACCTGGTCGCTGGCGCCGTGCGAGTCGCCCACCGGGCTCGCACTGGATGCCACGCACCGACGCCTGTTCTCGGTCTGCCAGAACCGCACCATGACGGTGCTCGATGCCGACGACGGCCATCGCGTGGCCAGCGTCGCGATCGGCAACGGGCCGGACGGCGCCGCGTTCGATCCCCGGCGCGGCATCGTGTACAGCGCCAACGGCCAGGATGGCACGCTGACGGTGGTGCACGAGGACGACCCGGACCATTACCGCGTACTCGCCACCGTACCCACCCAGGCCAGCGCCCGCACGCTCGCCCTGGATCCGCGCACCGGCCACCTGTTCCTGTCGGCGGCGCAGTTCGCGGTGCACACGGAGCAGGGCGGCCCGCACCACCATCCGTCCGTGCTGCCGGGGAGCTTCACCGTGCTGGAAGTCGGACGCGAGCCTTGAGCCGACTCGCCGCATCTGGGTCTGCACGGCGATAATGCACGTCCCGATCCGGTGCACCGGATCCAGCCAGGCACGTGCATGATCGTCCAGTCCCTGCTCGACACCGACCTGTACAAGTTCTCGATGATGCAGGTGGTGCTGCACCACTATCCGGCGGCGCAGGTCGAGTACCGCTTCAAGTGCCGCAATCCGGGGATCGACCTGGTGCCGTACATCGGCGAGATCCGTGCCGAGCTGGACGCCTTGTGCCGCCTGCGCTTCACGCCCGAGGAGCTCGACTACCTGCGCGGCTGGCGCTACATCAAGAGCGACTTCGTCGACTTCCTGGGGCTGTTCCAGCTCAACGCCAAGTACGTCGACATCGCGCCGTCGACGACCGCCGAGGGCGAGATCGAGATCCGCATCGTCGGCCCGTGGCTGCACACCATCCTGTTCGAGGTGCCGCTGCTGGCGATCGTCAACGAGGTGTACTTCCGCAACACGCAGGCCGATCTGGACCTGACCCAGGGACGTAAGCGCCTGCAGGCGAAGATCGCGATGCTGCACGGCGACCCGGACTACGCCGATTGCCGCATCGCCGACTACGGCACGCGCCGGCGCTTCTCGCGCGCCTGGCACGAGGAGGTGGTGCGCACCCTGCGCGACGGCCTGGGCGACCAACTGGCCGGCACCAGCAACGTGTGGCTGGCGTGGAAGCTCGGCCTCACCCCGCTGGGCACGCTGGCGCACGAGTACCTGCAGGCGCACCAGGCGCTCGGCCCGCGGCTGCGCGACTCGCAGCGCGTGGCGCTGGAGACCTGGGCGAAGGAATACCGCGGCGACCTCGGCATCGCGCTGTCGGACGTCTACGGCCTGGACGCTTTCCTGCGCGACTTCGACATGTACTTCTGCAAGCTGTTCGACGGCACGCGGCACGATTCGGGCGACCCGTTCGCCTGGGGCGAGAAGGTGCTGGCGCACTACCAGGCCAATCGCGTCAATCCGCGCAGCAAGATCCTGGTGTTCAGCGACGCGCTCGACCTGCCGCGGGTGATGCAGCTCTACCGCCACTTCCGCGGGCGCTGCCAGCTGGCCTTCGGCGTCGGCACCAACCTCACCAACGACGTCGGGCCGACGCCGCTGCAGATCGTGATCAAGATGGTCCGCTGCAACGGCCAGCCGGTGGCCAAGCTCAGCGATTCGCCGGGCAAGAACATGTGCGACGACCCGGCCTACGTGGCCTACCTGCGGCAGGTGTTCGACATCCCGCCAGAGGCCTGAGGCCGCTTACAGGCCCGGGTACCGGCGCCGCGTGCGTACGCGCGCCGGCCGGCGCGGCGCCTCGCGGCAGGCCGCGTAGCCCAGCAGCACGAGGGTGGCTAGGGAGACCAGGGCGGAAACGATGAGCTGCATCACGGCAGCGTCTCCTCCCGGGGACACGTGGGGAAATGGCCATCGCTCATGTGCATATGCCCCCGCCGGCGTAGACTGCCCGCCACGCTAACGGGAGCCCATGCATGAGCAGCGTCTACGACTTCTCCGCCCGCGACATCGACGGCAGGGAACGCTCGCTTTCCGAATGGCAGGGACGCTGGCTGCTGGTCGTCAACGTCGCCTCCAAGTGCGGCTTCACGCCGCAATACACGGGGCTGCAGGCGCTGTGGCAAGCGTGGCGCGACCGCGGGCTGACCGTGCTCGGCTTTCCCTGTGACCAGTTCGGCCACCAGGAGCCGGGCAGCGAGGCGGACATCCGCCAGTTCTGCAGCCTCAACTACGAGGTGGACTTCCCGCTGTTCGCCAAGATCGAGGTCAACGGCAAGGATGCCCATCCGCTGTATCGCTGGCTCAAGCGCGAGGGCAAGGGCGTGCTCGGCAGCGAGGCGATCAAGTGGAACTTCACCAAGTTCCTGGTCGGGCCGGACGGGCAGGTGGTCAAGCGCTACGCGCCGACCGACACGCCGGAGAAGATCGGCGCGGACCTCGCGACGCGCGTCGCCGGGTGATTGGCGCCCTACGGGGTCTTCTCGTTTAGCTCTGCCAGCCACACGGCGATCGCGTCCACGTCGGCGCTGGCCGGCATCCCTTTCGGCGGCGCATAGTCGTTGAGCAGGATCGCGAAGGCCAGGTGCTCGCCCGCGGCGCTGGTCACATAGCCGGCCAGGCCGTTCACGTAGGTCATGCTGCCGGTCTTGGCATGCACGTTGCCCGCGGCGGGCGTACCGCGCATGCGCCCGGCCAGCGTGCCGTCGACGCCGGCGACCGGCAGCATGTCGTGCAACGCACCGGCGTCGGGATCGTTGGCGAGGAAGGCGAGCAGGCGCACCAGCGCGGCGGGCGTGGTGAGATCGCGCCGCGACAGCCCGGTGCCTTCGCCGATCAGGCTGGTCGAAGGCGGGATGCCGATGCGGTCGAGCAACTGGCGCAACGCGCGGATGCCCCAGTCGGCGGCGTCGAGGAAACCGGCCGGCGCCGTGGCATCGGCCGTTGCCGTGGCGTGGGCGCGCGTGCCGGCGAGCTGCAGCAGGTTCTGCAGGTAGAGGTTCTGCGAGCGCTTGAGGCCTTCGCGCAGGATCGTCGTGAGGGGCGGCGAACGCACTTCGGCCAGCACGCCGGCGCCGGCGCGCAGCTCGGTGTCCTGCTGCGGCCAACGCGCCACCCGCAGGCGACCGTCGACCGCGATGCCGCGCCGCTTCAAGGCTTGTAGCAACGCGGCGCCAGCAGCCTGCGCAGGATCGGCCATCGCCAGGCGGAAGCCGCGCGGAGACGACTGCACGGGAACGGAACCGAAGGCGTGCAGCAGCGCGTCTCCCGGCGCGCGGTAGAGGTTGATGTCGTCGGCGCTGCCGGCAGGCGAAGTGAACAGATGCCCTGCCACGGGCATCGCGGCGTGCGGTGGCTCGAAGGTGAGCTGCGCGGGCCGGCCTGCTTCCGCGGCCGGCGCCACGGTGAGCCGCAACTGGTTCTCGTCCACGCTCAAGGCCGAGGCCGGCGCGGCAAAGCCCGCCAATAGATCGGTAGCCTCCCAGCCGTCGCCGACCGGCGGTCCGGCGAAATAGGTGGCATCGGCCACCAGGCCGCCACGCACGCGGCGCACGCCGCGGCCGGCAAGCTGCGCGGCCAGCGCGTCGGCCCAGTCGGCAGTGGACGGATCGGCACCGAGCGAGGGATCGCCCATGCCGTAGAGCACCAGCGGGCCATCCACGCGCCCACGCCTGTCAGGCTGGGAACCGAGCACGCGGGTGGGAATGCGATAGCTGGCATCCAGCCCGTTGAGCACCAGCGCCGCCGTGTACAGCTTGGCGGTGGAGGCCGGCTGGAACAGCTTGTCGGCGTCGTGCGCATAGAGCGTGCGGCCGCTGTCCAGCGAGACCACCGCGATGCCCCAGCGCGCCGCCGCGAAGCGCGGTTGCGCGATGTGCGCGTCGATCGCCGCGCGCATGGCGGCCAGGTCCATCGCCCAGGCGTGCAGCGGCAGCAGGGCGAGCGCGAGCAGGGGGAACAGCCGGAGCGGCGTGCGGGGCATCCTCATGCACGCAAGTATCGCAACCGCGATGCCGCCGTGCAGGTCGACGGCCCCTCTACGGCGACCTGCTAAGCTGGCCCATTCCCTGCCAGCAGAGATCGACATGCAGATCGCAGACAACACCGTCGCCTCCTTCCATTACACGCTGACCGACGACGAGGGCCGCGTGATCGACAGTTCCGAGGGACGCGAGCCGCTGACCTACCTGCACGGCACGGGGCAGATCGTGCCGGGGCTGGAGAAGATGATGGCCGGCCGCCAGGCGGGCGACCAGTTCAAGGTCGACGTGGTGCCGGAGGAAGGCTACGGCGTGCGCCACGCCGAGCTGATGCAGGAAGTGCCGCGCGAGGCGTTCCAGGGCGTGGAGGACATCCAGCCGGGCATGCAGTTCCAGGGCCGCGGCCCGCAGGGCGTGATCAACGTGACCGTGGTGCGCGTGGACGAGGACAAGGTACACATCGACGGCAACCATCCGCTGGCCGGGCAGACGCTGCACTTCAACGTCGAGGTGACCGGCGTGCGTCCGGCCAGCGCCGAGGAGCTGGTGCACGGGCACGTGCACGGGCCGGGCGGACATCACCACTGAGGTCATGACGGCGCGGGGAGGGCGATCGCCTTCCCCGCACGGCTTCCCGGCGTCTTCCCGGGCTCAGTACCAGTCGAGCAGCGACACGCCCAGGCCCAGGTACGTGGCGTTGTGGTTGTAGTCGATCAGGCTCTCGCCGTAGCCCTTGAACACTTCCATGTAGCCGCGCAGGTTGCCGGCCAGCGGGAAGCTCCAGGTGAACCGCGCCGAGCCGTGGCTGCGGCTGCCGCCGCGGAAGGAATGGCGCAGCATCATGCCGAATTCCTGCCCGTTCCACTCGTGCACGATCTGCACTTCGCCGCGGCCCATGTAGTCGCTGATGTCCGGGTTGTTGTCGTCGACGCCGCCCTCGGGGATGCGCCACCACGGGCGCAGCATCACCGTCCAGTCGCCGCGCTCGAAGCCGACGTTGCCGATCACGCGGTTCCAGCTGCGCGAGAGCGGGTTGGATTGTCCGTTGGACTGGTGGTTGATGCCGATGCCGAGCAGGCGGCCGTCCCAGCCGAGCACGTCGTAGTGCGTGTCGAACACCAGCATCGCCTCGGGTTCGTAGTTGGTCTCGCGGAACGGGCGGGAGATGTGGTCGTTGTAGACCTGCCAGCGCGAGGACTGGGTATAGCCCAGCCACAGGTCGCCGGCGTTGCCGAACACGCCCTGCCAGAGCTTGGTCTTGAAGCTGATCTGGAACTTCGCCTCGACGTTCTCCAGCCGCTCCGGGTTGGTCACCGTGTTGAGCGGATTGGGGCTTTGCGGACGCTCGTTCTGGTTGCTGGTGGCGAATACCGGTAGCAGGAACACCGGCTTGTAGCCGCGTACGTTGTAGGTGCCGAGCTTGGCTTCGGGCGCCAGTTCCCAACGGCTGTCCAGCAACGACAGCGGTGCGGCCACCTCGGGATTCTCCTGTGCAGACGCCTGGCCGGGATTGCGGTCGTGGGCGAACAGGCTGGGCTGCGTGGCGCTCTCGCTTTCGCGCTTCTTCGCCACCGGCAGGTTGACCCGCCCGGTGGCGTGGTCGTAGCAGGCCAGCCGTTGGGCATCGCTCTCGATCGCGGTGCAGGCGCGGATATCCATCGGGTCGGGGTTCTGCGCGTGCGCGGCGCAGGCCCACAGCCCGCCGAGCAGGGCGAGCGTGGCGGTCGGCAGTGGCTTCATCGAGGCTTCGTTCCGTGGCGTAAAGGCGCGAGTCTAGCCAGCCGCGCCCGAACCGGCGGTGACGGCCAAAAAAAAGCCGGCCGCGGGGGCCGGCGAGGGGAGTGTCGAGCAAAAGCTCAATGCGATTTCCAGCTGTCGTACTCGCGCTGGGTGATGCGGCCGTCACGGTTCTTGTCGGCGTAGTCGAAGTCGTTGGCCAGCGGCGGATAGCTGACCGCCTGGTCCGCGCTGATCGACTTCTTGCCGTTGGCGAGCTGGCTGAAGTCGGGCGCCGGGCCGGTGTCGGGCGCCGGTGCCATCGAGGATTTGAACTCGACGTTGGCTCCCGCGTTGGCGTTGCCTTGCATGTTCATGCCGCCGTTCATGTCCTGGCTGCCATTCATGCCGCCCTGTTGGTGGTCCATCGGCGGCGGCGCGCTGGTGGCCGGCGGCGGCATGGATTGCATGCCCGAACTGGTCGCCGGGGCCGGCGGCGTGTCGGCCGGGTTCGGCGGCGGTGGCGGCGTCGGCGGCATGTTCGACTGCGGCGAGCCCGCCGGCGGAGGCGGCATCGGCGTGGTCGGCGGCGGAGGAGGCGCGGTGTCGGTCGGGTTCGACGGCGGCGTCGGCGGACTGGGCGGGGTGGGCACGTCCTGCGCCAGCAGGGCGCCGGAAAGCAGCAGCGAGCCGGCGGCGAGGGCGGACAGCAGTGGCTTGCGGGATTTCATCGGCGGGACTCCATGCCAGAATGCGGGGACGCGGACGGAAGCAATCGATGGGGCTGCCGCGCTCCGGCACGCTAGCAAACGATTTGTAAACGCCGCCTCATCTTGGACAACAGGGTTCCGTGAAGCCGTCGACGTCGTTGCCGTCCGTTCCACCCGTCCCGTCGGCGCCGTTGGGCCTAGCCCAGGCACGCCGCCTGCACCTGGCCGCGCAAGGCCTGCTGCGGCCGCTCGGTCGCCGCCCGCGTCCGGCCGACGTGGTGGCCGCGATCGAGCGCATGCGCCTGCTGCAGATCGACTCCATCCACGTGGTCGCGCGCAGCCCCTACCTGGTGCTGCACGCGCGCCTGGGCGACTACGACGGCGGCTGGCTGGACCAGGCGCTGGTGCAGGGCCGCATCGCCGAGTGCTGGGCGCACGAGGCCTGCTTCGTGCCGGCCGCCGACCTGCCGCTGCACCGCGCCTGGCGCGAGCGTGGCGCCCATTGGGCGCATCGCCACGCCGCGCGCATGCACCGCGAACACCGCACGGAGATGGACGAGTTGCTCGAGCGCATCCGCACGCAGGGCCCGGTGCGCGCGGCCGATTTCCCGCGCGCCGATCGCGGGGTGAGCGGCTGGTGGGAATGGAAGCCGGAGAAGCGTTGGCTGGAGGCCTGGTTCGCGCTGGGCGAGCTGATGGTGCCGCGGCGCGAGCGCTTCCAGCGCGTGTACGACCTGGCCGATCGCGTGCTCGCTACGCTCGAGCCGCCGTTCGCGCCGAGCGCGCTCGACCCGGCCGCACTGCGCCGGCGGTTCATCCTGGACAGCGTGCGGGCGCTGGGCATCACCCAGGCGCGCTGGATCGCCGACTACTACCGGCTCAAGCCCGCGGTGGACGAAACCGAGCTGGCGCCGCTGCTCGCCGCCGGCGAACTGCTCGCCGTGCCGGTGCGGGGCTGGGACGCGCCCGGTTACGTCCATCGCGAACATGCGCCGCTGCTGGACAAGCTGCGGGCCGGCCAGTTGCGCGCCACCCACACGGCACTGCTTTCGCCGTTCGATCCGCTGGTCTGGGACCGCGCCCGCGCGCAGGCCATGTTCGATTTCGAGTACACGATCGAGTGCTACACGCCCGCGCCCAAGCGCCGCTACGGCTACTACGTGCTGCCCATCCTGCACCGTGGCAGCCTGGTCGGACGGCTGGACGCCAAGGCGCACCGCGGCGAGGGCGTGTTCGAGATCAAGGCGCTGTTCCTGGAGCCGGGCCAGGATCCTTCGCCACGCCTGGTGGCCGATGTGGCCGACGCGATCGCCCGCACCGCGCACTGGCACGGCACGCCGACGGTGCGGTTGGAGCGCAGCGAACCGGCGGCGTTCGGGCGCGCGCTGCGCGCCCACTGGAAGGCTGCCGGCGCGAGCGGCTAGTGTCCGGCCTGGCTGCTCGCCGCGGCCGGGGCCGAGTCGCAGGATTTCCCGTGCAGGGCCTGGCGCAACTGGCTGGCCAGCGAGTTGCAGCGTGCCGCGAGCGTCGGACGCGTCGCCGAATCCTGCGAATCGCGCAGCAGGCTCGTGCGCATCGCTTCGTAGCGGCCCTGGAGCTGGTCGGGCTTGTAGATCGCCGCGGCGCGGTGGCAGGCCACGTAGCTGGCCAGGTAGTCGTCGCAGGCGGGAATGCCGGTGTTCTCGGGCAACGGGGCGGAACGTTCCGGCGCGTTGCTCGTGGCGGCGCGATTGCCGTGGGCGGCATGCTCTTCGCCGGAGCGCGCGGTGCCTGCCGGCGTGGTTTCGGAGGTGGCCGCCGGAGCATGGCCGGCCTCGCTTGCGCCGGTGCGGGCAGGGTGGCTGGCGCAGCCGGCGAGCAGCAGGCCGGCACCGAGCACGGCGAGGGTCAGGCGCGGGACGATGGGCTTCATGGCTGGCATTCCTGGTCGGCGGGTATCGGCCGGCAACGCGGCTGGCGGTCTCGACACTAGACAAACGGCAGCGTGAAGAAAAGCTGAAACCGCCGTGCCCGGTGGCATCGCCACCGTTCAGCTTTGGCGGTCGCACGGGCGATCGGTACCGGCTATGATGCGCGCACTGTGTTTGCCGGGGTCACCAGAGTTTTGTGGCCCGATGCCGCCGATCACGATCTGCGCTTCATCGATTCACCCCTAGGGTTTTCCTTGCACACCAGTAAGTCGGCCCCGCATTTCCGCGGCGGTCGAGTCTCTTTTTGAATAAAACCTGTGGAGTGTTTCATGTCTGATCGTCAGATCGGTACCGTCAAGTGGTTCAACGACGCCAAGGGCTTCGGCTTCATCAGCCGCGACAATGGCCCGGACGTGTTCGTGCATTTCCGTGCCATCAGCGGCACCGGCTTCAAGAGCCTTCAGGAAGGCCAGAAGGTGAGCTTCAAGGTCGTGCAGGGCCAGAAGGGCCTGCAGGCCGACGAGGTCCTCCCGGCCTGAGCGGTTTTCCGCACGGACCTGAGAGAAAGCCGGGCAGCGATGCCCGGCTTTTTTCTTGCCCGGAACATGGGTATTCCGGCACGGATTGCTTTTACGAAAATTCCGTTATGCTTGAGCCACTGTGTCTGCTCGGTCCACGTGCGTGCCCCGATGCGGGATTCCCCGAATCACGCCTCGCTCCACCCGCTCCCTGCATGCCCAGTAAGCCGTCGGCCAAAGGGGAGGTCGACTTGTCTCAGCATCGTGCAGAACGGAGTGAGTCATGTCGGATCGTGAAATTGGCACCGTCAAGTGGTTCAACGACGCCAAGGGCTTCGGCTTCATCAGCCGGGAAAGTGGCCCCGACGTCTTCGTGCATTTCCGCGCCATCAGCGGAACGGGCTTCAAGAGCCTGAAGGAAGGCCAGAAGGTGAGCTTCAAGGTCGTGCAGGGCCAGAAGGGCCTGCAGGCCGACGAAGTCGCCCCGGCCTGAATGGCGAATCGATCATTTGCCTAAGGCCGGCGCAAGCCGGCCTTTTTTTGTGCGCGCCGCGCGCCTTCGCTAGCCTGCGGTTTTCGGGTGTGATGCCATGGATGCTGGTTCGAACGATGCCGCACGCGTCGTGCGGGTGACCGCCGCCGATGGCGCGGCCAGCGAGCTGCTGCTGGTCGGCGCGACGGCTCCGCGCCGCTGGCTGTACTGGTTGCCGGCGATGGGCGTGCCGGCAAGGCATTACCTGCCGTTCGCCGAGGCGATGGCCGCATGCGGCATCGCCGTGGCGCTGCATGAGTGGCGCGGCATCGGCTCCAGCGAGCGCCGTGCCGGGCGCCAGCAGGACTGGGGTTACCGGGTTCTGCTGCAGCAGGATGTTCCCGCCGGACTTGCCGCCGCCCGCGCCGCCTGGCCGAAGGCGCCAGGCCTGCTGGGCGGCCACAGCCTGGGCGGCCAACTGGCGTGCGTGTATGCGGGGTTGCATCCCGCGCAGGTTGCTGGCCTGGTGCTGGTCGCCAGCGGCGCGCCGTACTGGCGGAATTTCCGCCATGCCTGGCTGATCGGCGCGGCCTATGCCGCGGCGCCGGTGCTGGCTGCGCTGTTCGGACATTTCCCGGGACGACGCATCGGCTTCGGCGGCAACGAGGCGCGCGGCGTGATCCGCGACTGGGCGCGCAGCGGCCGCACGGGACGGTACGCCGCCGGCGGCATGGGCGACCTGGAGGTGGGCATGGCCACTTTCGCCGCACCCGTGCTGGCCCTGCGCCTGCGCGACGACTGGCTGGGGCCGGCCGCTTCGCTGGAATGGCTGCTGGGCAAACTCCCCGGCGCAGATGCCACGCGCGGCGTGCTCGCGCCGGAGGTGCTGCACGGCCCCGCCGATCATTTCGGCTGGATGAAGTCGCCGCAGCCGGTAGTCGCCCGCATCGCCCGCTGGGCGGACGACGCCTTGTAGGGATGTACGCGGCGGCCGTCGCGAGGGCATCGCAGCCGCGGCAAGCCCGCGCGGGACGCCGGGCTCTTGAAGCATGGCGCGCGTGGCGTCATCTGGTGGGCTTGTCCGTCGCCAAGGCTCCCGCATGGAACTGTTCACCCCGTTTGCCCAGCGCAGCCTCACGCTGCGCAACCGCATCGCCGTCGCGCCGATGTGCCAGTACTCGGCCCGCGACGGCGTGCCGGACGATTGGCACCTGGTGCACCTGGGCAGCCGCGCGGTAGGCGGCGCCGCGGCGGTGGTCGCCGAGGCGACGGCCGTTTCGCCGGAAGGCCGCATCTCGCCAGGCGACACGGGAATCTGGAACGACGCGCAGGTCGCCGCGTGGCGGCCCATCACCGCATTCATCCGCGGCCAGGACGCCGTTGCCGGCGTGCAGCTCGCGCACGCCGGGCGCAAGGCCAGCGCGCAGCGGCCATGGGAAGGCGGCGGCCCGTTGCCCACGGGGCAGGGCGACTGGACCACGGTGGCACCTTCGGCGCTTCCGTTCGACCAGGGCTGGCACACGCCGCAGGCGCTGGACGAGGCCGGCCTGCGCAAGGTCGTGGGCGACTTCCGTGCGGCCGCGGAGCGCGCGCTCGCCGCCGGTTTCCAACTGGTCGAAGTGCATGCCGCGCACGGTTACCTGCTGCACCAGTTCCTTTCGCCGCTCAGCAATCACCGCACCGACGCCTATGGCGGCAGTTTCGAGAACCGCACGCGGCTGGTGCGCGAGGTCGTGGCGGCGGTGCGCGAGGTGTGGCCGGACACGCTGCCGCTGTGGCTGCGTGTCTCGGCGACCGATTGGGCGGACGGTGGCTGGAGCGTGGAGGAGAGCGTGCGCCTGGCGCACGAGGTCAAGTCCCTGGGCGTGGACCTGGTCGACGTCTCCAGCGGCGGCGTGGTGCCGCACGTGAAGATCCCCGTCGGTCCGGGCTACCAGGTTCCGTTCGCCGCGCGGATCCGCCGCGAGGCGAAGATCGCCACCGGCGCGGTCGGGTTGATCACGGGGTCGCAACAGGCCGCGCAGATCGTCGGCAACCACGAGGCCGACCTGGTGCTGGTCGCGCGCGAGAGCCTGCGCGACCCGTACTTCCCGCGTCGTGCGGCGCAGGAGCTGGGCGTATCGCTCACCGCGCCGGTACAGTACCAGCGCGCCTGGTAGCGCCTGGACGGGAACACGACATGGACCACACGCCCCGCTTGATCGAAGGCCGCAAGCACGACCTCGGCGACGGCTTCACCGTGCGCCGCCTGCTGCCGGCGCTGCTGGCGCGCCACGTCGGTCCGTTCGTGTTCTTCGACCACATGGGGCCGGCCGACTTCGCGCCGGGCAAGGGCATGGACGTGCGGCCGCATCCGCACATCGGCCTGGCCACCATCACCTGGCTGTTCGAGGGCTCGATCCGCCATCGCGACAGCCTCGGCAGCCTGGCCGATATCCGTCCGGGTGAGGTGAACTGGATGACCGCCGGCCGCGGCATCGTGCATTCGGAGCGCACGCCGCCGGACGAACGCCGCGACGGCCAGCGGCTGCATGGCATCCAGCTGTGGGTGGCGCTGCCGCGCGAGGATGCCGAAGTGGCGCCCGAGTTCCATCATCATGGTGCCGATGAGCTGCCGCGGATCCACCGCGACGGCGCCGAGCTGCTGCTGGTGGCCGGACACGCCTACGGCGAGCGCTCGCCAGTGAAGGTGTTCGCGCCGATGTTCCTGATCGAGGCCAGCCTGGCCGCGGGCGCGGTCCTGGACTGGCCGGACGCTCATGCGGAACGGGGCGTGTACGTGGTCGAGGGCGAGGTCGAATGGGATGGCGTGGCGATCGGCATCGACCGCATGGCAGTGCAGGGCGCGCGCTCGGCGTCGCCGCTGCGTTCGCCCGGGCCCAGCCGGCTGATCCTGTTCGGCGGTGCGCCGCTGGATGGCGAGCGGCACCTGTGGTGGAACTTTGTGGCCAGCTCGCGCGAGCGGATCGAGCAGGGCAAGGCCGACTGGGCGGCAGGCCGTTTCGGCGTGGTGCCCGGCGACGAGCACGAGTTCATCCCGCTGCCCGAGCACTAGTTTCCGGAGGCCACGCGCCATGTCCGAGTTCACCAGCTTCCGCGACTTCTACCCCTATTACCTGAGCGAACATCGCAACCCCGCCTGCCGGCGGCTGCACTTCGCCGGCAGCACGCTGGTGCTGCTGGTCATCGTCGTGGCGATCGCGACCCGCGAGGCACGCTGGCTATGGCTCGCGCCGGTGGCCGGCTACGGCTTCGCCTGGGTCGGCCACTTCGCGTTCGAGAAGAACCGCCCGGCCACCTTCCGCCATCCGCTCTACAGCCTGGCCGGCGACTGGGTGATGTACTGGCAGATCCTGCGCGGCCGGCAGCGAATGTAGCTGCATAAGGCGTAGGGGGGCTTCAGCCCACCGGCTTTCCCGACGATCCGACCGGT
Source organism: Frateuria sp. YIM B11624 (assembly GCF_049727805.1). NCBI lineage: Bacteria > Pseudomonadati > Pseudomonadota > Gammaproteobacteria > Lysobacterales > Rhodanobacteraceae > Frateuria > Frateuria sp. YIM B11624. The sequence goes on along the minus strand of NZ_JBCNYA010000007.1, from coordinate 48,752 downwards.
GGGCTGAAGCCCATCCTACGGAACATCAGGCACCGAGCGCCTGGTCCTGCTCGCCCAGCCAGTCGTGGTAGTTGCGCAGCTTGCCCAACTGGAAGCGCGAGACGTCCTCGATCAGCGCCAGGTGATACCACTGCTCGCCGCGCACGGTGACGGCCGGATGCAGCAGGGCTTCGGGCTGGGCGATGTCCTCGCGGTAGTAGCCGTCGCCGGCGCCGAACCACGGCAGGCGGTCGCCTTCGCGCAGCGCGGCCAGCAGTTCGGCGGGCGCGCCCAGGTCGCTGGCGATCTCGTAGTGCGCGCGCAGATCCTCGTCGGTCTGCACCAGCACGAAGCGGCCGCGGCCACGCTCGTCCAGCAGCAGCATGCCGGTCGGGTTGACGTGCAGGTAGCACTCCACCGCCGGAAAGTCGCCGACCAGCTTGCGAAAGGCCTGCTGGAAGGCCTTGTCGCGCAGGAAGCGCACGTTGCCCAGAGCCAGCGCCTCGGCAACGAAGCCGCCGACGCGCTCGAAGTAGCGCCGCTGCAGCGCGCGGATGCCCAACTGCAGCTTTTCCGTCGCCTGCGGGTCGTTCTTGCGGATGAAGCGGTCGATCACGCCGGCGTTGAAGGCCTCGATCGCCGTGCAGTCGTCGGCGGTGCCGGTCAGCAGGATCTTGCCGATGTGCGGATTGGCCAGCTCGCGGCAGAAGGCGATGCCGTCCATCTCGGGCATGCTCAGGTCCACCACGACGACGGAGACTTCGGCGAAGCGCTCGGGATCGAACATCACCCGATGGATCGAGTCGATGTCCAATGCCACCAGCTCGCGCGTCTGCGAGGAGCGGTCCTTCCAGTGGTACATCCAGCCGCCGCCCGGCACGGCGCGGATGCCGTGGCTGCCCAGTTCGGCCAGCGCCTTGCGCGGCGAGCTGTAGCTGCGCAGGCGCAAGGCCGGGTCGAGCAGCAGCGGCATGCTGTCGAGGTACTTCTCATGGTCGTCCACCAGCAGCGTGGTGGTGGGGAAGTGGAACGGCAGGATATCGCCGTGGAAGTCGATGCTCATGCGGGAAGTCCCTGTCCAGATGGCACGTTCGGAAGCGTGGCGGATGGAAACGTCACGAAGAACTCGGTGTACTCGCCCCAGCGCGAACGGCAGCTGATCCGTCCGCCCATGCGCTCGACGGCGTTCTGCGAAAAGGCCAGGCCGATGCCGAGACCGGTGTCCGAGTCGCCTTCGCTGTAGGAGTAGAAGCGGTTGAAGATGCGCGGCAGCACGTCGGGCGGAATGCCCGGACCGGTGTCGCGCAAGCGGATGCAGTGCCCGCCGGCGTCGTTGTCCAGGCTCACGCGGATCTCGCCCTTGCCGGCGCGACCGGTATGGAACAGCGCATTGCGCAGCAGGTTGAAGAGCACGTGGGTGAGCAGCGGCTCGGAGCCCTTGACCACGAAGTCCTGCGGCCCGGGAACCAGATGGACCCGCTCGCGTTCGGCCCGCGAGGCATACGGATAGCGCGCCAGCGCCTGCTCCACGCAGGCGCGCGCGTGCAGCGGCTCCATGTGCAGCTTGCCCATCGGCCGGGCGGCCATGAGCAGCATGTCGATCACGGTGTTCGCGTGGTTGACCTCGTGCTCGATCACGCCGACGCCGCGTTGCAGCGCCTGCAGGTGCGGGCTGCGCAACGCGGCCACCGGCAACCCGGCCTGCTGGGCCAGGCGGTGGCTTTCCAGCAAGTGGGGCAGGTAGCGGCCGATCGCGCGGCCGGCCAGTTGCACCGAACCCAGCGGGGTGCGCAGTTCGTGCGCGATGTTGTTGGAGGCCCCGATCAGCGCCTTGACCTTGGCCTGGTCGCCGAACTTCTGCGACAGGCTGGCCAGCGGCCCCAGCACCAGCGTCAGCGCCAGCACCGGCGCGTACTGCAGCATCGCGTGCAGCGGCCAGGCCTCATGCGGCCCGAGCTGGAAGGCCAGCGCCGCCAGGCCGGTGCCCAGGCTGAAGATCAGCGCGAAGCTGGCCAGGTCGAACAGCATCATGGTGATGAAGATCGAGAACAGGTGCGCGGCCATCCAGCCGATCGTGCCGCCGTTGCGCAGCGTCAGGTAGCCGAAGAAGAACGGCAGCACGAAGGTGATCGCCACGTACCAGTACAGCGGCAGCCACGGCTTGCAGGCCCGCGGCCACCAGTGCTGCGCCGCCAGCGGCAGCAGCACCGCGCAGCCGGCCAGGTGCAGCCACAGGTTCTCGTAGGGCTGCGGCAGCAGGTAGGTCCAGATGAACCAGTACAGCGGCATGAACAGGCCGCCGAGCAGGCACATCACCGGCATCATCGGCTGCGAATAGCGCGCGCGGGTGAACATCGCGTTGTCCATCCGCCGCCGCAACTGGCGCAGCCACGATCCGCGGCGGCGTGCTGCGTGGATCGTCCCTGACATCAGCATGGCATCCGGCCGTGGAGTCGTGCGTCAGCGGTATTGCTGGTGGCAGGACTTGCAGGCGTCGTTCACCGGCTTGACCGCCTTGGCGAGCGCGGCGCAGTCGGTCGGGTGCGCCTGTACGGCGTCCTGCAGTGCGGTACGCAGGCGGCCGGCGTGGTCGAGGAAATCCTGCTCGGCACCCGGGAACGCGGCGGCGATGTCGCCCGCGGTCGACTGCAGGCGCAGAAGGTGGTCGTTGGCCTGCGCGGCATCGCACTGCTGGGTCTTGACCGCCTGGCCCAGCGCGCCCATGTGATGGCCCATCACGGTCATCACCGCGTGCGGCATGGGGTTGCGGTCGCCCAGCGCCTTCATCGCGAACACGGTGCCGAGGACGCCGATGACCAGGCCGAGCAGGATCAGAAGTGCGGAGCGTGCATTCATGGTGGACCGCCCTTGAAGTAGTGAAGGGCCAGAATACCGAAGCGCCGACGGCTTTCGTAGCCGTAAAATGGAGTTTTCCGCGTAGGAAACCGCACGCGATGGCAGGCAGCATCCACCCCGCCCCCGGGCAGGCCGCATGAGCGGGCCGCACTATCCGGTCGAACGTTTCGAGGGCGTCGAGCGCCTCTACGGGCGCGGCACGATCGAACGGCTGATGGACGCGCACGTCTGCGTGATCGGCATCGGCGGGGTCGGCTCCTGGGCGGTGGAGGCATTGGCGCGCAGCGGCGTGGGGCGGCTGACGCTGATCGACGCCGACGAGGTGTGCCTGTCCAACACCAACCGCCAGTTGCACGCGCTGGACGGCCAGTGGGGCAAGCCCAAGGTCGGCGTGATGGCCGAGCGCGCGCACGCGATCAACCCGCGCATCCGGCTGGAGGCGGTGGAACGCTTCCTCACCACCGCCACGCTGGACGAACTGCTGGACCGCGGCTACGACGTCGTGCTGGATGCCTGCGACGCCTTCCGCGTCAAGCTCGAGGCGATCGCCTGGTGCCGCCGGCGCAAGCTGCCGATGGTCACGGTGGGGTCGGCGGGCGGGCGCACGGATCCTACGCAGATCCGCGTGCGCGACCTGTCGCGCACCGAGCACGACGCGATGTTCAGTCTGATCCGCAAGAAGCTCCGGCAGGATTTCAACTTCCCGCGCAACCCGGACCGCTACTTCGGCGTGTCGGCGGTCTACTCGCTGCAGAACGTGCAGTACCCGCAGCCGGATGGCAGCGTGTGCGGCCTGCGTCCGCCCGGCGGCGATTCGCTCAACCTGGCCTGCGGCGGTGGGCTGGGGGCGGCCACGCACATCACCGGCGCGTTCGCCTTCGCGGCGGTGGGGAAGGTGCTGGAGAAGCTGCTGGAGCCGCCGGCACGCCGATCGGCAGATCCCGGCCAGGCATGACTTGCGGGCCGTGCGTGCCGGAGGCCGGCGGCGTCCAATGGCCCCTACACGTGACCGGACCCTGCCCGTGCGCCTGCGCCTCCCACTCTGCCTTGCCCTGGCCTTCCTCTCGTGCGTGGCGCTTGGCGCCGATGGCCCGCAGTCTGCCGGCGACGCGACCCGGCAGGCCGTGCTGGCCGCCGACGCGCAATACTGGCGCACCTTCAATGCCTGCGACCTGCAGGCGATGGCGCCGCTGCTCACCGAGGACGTGGAGTTCTACCACGACAAGACCGGGCTGACGGTGACCCGCCAAGGCGTGCTGGACTCCCTGCGCAAGGGGCCCTGTGCCGATCCGTCCATGCACCTGCGGCGCGAGGCGGTGCCCGGGTCGGTAACCTTCCATCCGCTGGCGGGCGGATTCGCGCTGCTCACCGGCAGGCATCGCTTCGTGGTCGAAAAGGACGGACAGGCGCCCTACGTGGATGGCCAGGCCGAGTTCGCCGCGATCTGGCAATGGACCGGCGGCCAATGGCGCATGCGCCGCATCGTCAGTTATGACCACGCGCCGGTGGCGTACGTGCCGCCGGCCAGCCACGAAGTGCTGACGCGGGAACAGGCGAAACGCTGCATCGGCCGCTACCGCACGACGCCATCCGGCAATCTGACCGTGACGGCCGAGGGCGACCACCTGCGGCTGGTCGCCGGGCCCCTGTCGGTGACGCTGCGGCCGCTGTCGGCCGATCGTTTCGCTGCCCAGGAGCGCGACCTGCAGTTCGAGTTCGAGGGCGGAACGCGCGCGGATGGCCGGGCTGCCCGCGTCGCGGTCTACGAGCACGGCGCCCGCGTGGCGACCGGCACGCGCGAGGATTGAGCGGGCCTACCAGCCCATGTAGTGGCCGCCGTTGATCGCCAGGTTCGCCCCGGTGATCCAGCTCGCCTCGTCGGTGGTGAAGAACGCCACCGCATGCGCGATTTCCTCCGGCTTGCCCAGGCGCCCGATCGGGATCTGCGCCACGATCTTGTCGCGTACTTCCTCGGGCACCGCCATCACCATGTCGGTGGCCACGTAGCCGGGCGAGACGGTGTTCACCGTGATGCCGAACTTCGCGTTCTCCTGCGCCAGCGAGATGGTGAAGCCGTGCATGCCGGCCTTGGCGGCCGCGTAGTTGGCCTGGCCGTACTGGCCCTTCTGGCCGTTGATGGAGCTGATCTGCACGATACGGCCCCAGCGGCGCGCGCGCATGCCTTCGATCACCGGGCGGGTGACGTTGAAGCAGGCGTTGAGGTTGGTGTTCACCACGTCGGTCCACTGCTGGTAGTCCATCTTGTGGAACGTGGTGTCGCGGGTGATGCCGGCGTTGTTGACCAGGATGTCGACAGGGCCGCACTGCTGTTCCATCGCGCGGATCATCGCCTCGGCCGAGGCCGGGTCGGCCACGTCGCCGGGTACCATGCAGACGTCGATGCCCTCGGCGGCCATGCGCGCGTGCCAGGCCTGCGCCCTGGCCTCGTCGCGGTAGTTGGTGGCAACCCGGTGCCCCTGGCGTGCGAGGTAGCGGACGATCGCGGTGCCGATGCCGCCCGTGCCGCCGGTCACCAGTGCGGTGCGTGGGTTCATTGCCTGAGCTTCCCGTGAAGGCGCCGCCGATGCCGGCGCGTCCTGCATGTATACCCCAACTTCGTGACAACTGCTGTGCCGGCGTCGCAGCCGTTTGCCGTGGCGTTTCTACACCGCGCGCGCCGCAAGCCGCGGCAGGCGGGCAGGATCGAAGCGCTCCAACGCCGAAGCGAGCAGGGCCGGCGCATCGCCTGTCGCCGCGGACGTCTGGACGTCCAGGAAGGCCAGCGCCCGCCGCAGCGCCGGCAGCGGATCGGCCGGATCCACCGGATGCGCCTGCGCGGACTTGGACAGCTTGCGTCCCTCTGCGTCCAGCGCCAGCGGCAGGTGGCGGTAGGCGGGCGTGGGCAGGCCCAGGCAGCGCTGCAGCCAGATCTGCCGCGGGGTGGAATCGAGCAGGTCGGTGCCGCGCACCACCTCGGTGATGCCCTGGAAGGCGTCGTCGACCACGCAGGCCAACTGGTAGGCGTAATAACCTTCCACGCGGCGGATCACGAAATCGCCGGCGACCTCGCGCAGGTTCTGCCGCTGCGGACCCTGCAGCGCATCGTCGAAGGCCACCACCACGTCCGGCACGCGCATCCGCCACGCCGGCGGGCGTTCTGGATCGGGCGACGCCACGCAGCGTCCATTCCGGTGGATGCCGTCCTCGGCCGCGAGCTGCGCCCGGCTGCACCAGCAGGGGAACACCAGGTCGGCTGCGCGCAGGCGCTCGAACGCCACGTCGTAGGTGGCACGCCGCTGCGACTGGAACAGCGCCGGCCCGTCGGCCACCAGCCCGAAGGCGGGCAGCGCGGCCAGGATCGCCTGCGCCGAGCCGGCCACCTCGCGCGGCGGGTCGATGTCCTCCACCCGCAGCAGCCACTGCCCACCCGCATGCCGCGCGCACAGCCAGCTTCCCACCGCGGCCACCAGCGAGCCGAAGTGCAGCAGGCCGGTGGGGGAGGGGGCGAAGCGGCCGCGATAGGTCATGCGAGGGATTCTAAGTGTGCCGGCGCCGGTTCACCCGCCGGCAACGGAGCCGGCGCGACCATCGACCCTCCCGCACCGGGCCGGCGACTGCCAGGAGCACACCATGACCGATACCACCCAGGGCCACGACGACCCGCGTGAACACACCCGCAAGATCAAGGGCATGCTGCGCGAAGCCATGGACCACGTCCGGCAGGACGTGCCGAAGGTTTCCGATCCCAAGGCGCAGGCGCTGTTCGAGACCTCGGCCGAAGTGCTGGGCGGCCTGATCACCGCCTACGAGCACTTCGAGCAGCGCAGCGAAGCGGCCTGGCGCTGAACATGCGCCCGCCGGCCCATCCCGCGTTCCCGGCCGGCCCCGTCGCCGCCGAGGTGGCCGACGCGAGCCGCCGCCGCTGGATCGGCCGTGCCGCGTTCGGCAGCCTGGCGGCCGCGATGCCGCTGGCCGTACTGGCGGATGAGGAAAAGTCCACCGACGTGCTCGCCGTAGAGGACCTGATGCGCGAACACGGCGTATTGCGCCGCGCACTGCTGGTCTACGCGCAGGCGGCCGATCAGCTCAGGCGCGGACAAGCGATCCCGGCCGACGCGTTGCACCGCGCGGCCGAGTTGTTCCGTCGTTTCGGCGAGGACTACCACGAGCGCGCCCTGGAAGAGCAGCACGTGTTTCCTGCCGTGGTCGCGGCTGGCGGCGAGCCAGCGGCGATCTGCCGCACCCTGGCCACGCAACATCGGCGCGGACGCCAGATCACCGACTACGTCCTGGCGGCCAGCGCCGGGACGGCCGTCGACCGTTCGCGCATGGGGCCGCTGGCCGATGTGCTGGAGGGCATGGTGCGCATGTACCAGCACCACACGGCGATCGAGGACACGGTGGTCTTTCCCGCCTGGAAACGCACCCTGACGCCCGCCCGCTACAGCACGTTGTCCGAGCAATTCGAAGCGCTGGAAAAGCGCATGTTCGGCCACGACGGCTTCGAGGATGCGGTGCAGCGCATCGGTACCGTCGAGCAGGCCTTCGGCCTGGCCGACCTGGCCGCGTTGACGGCCGCGCCGCCACCGGCGTCGCCCGCCCGCTGAGCGCTGCCCGCGTGCCGGCGGCGCCCGGCGCGCCTCTTGAAACTATTGCACTTCGCCCCGAGTCTCAGCCTCGCGGCGTGAGCCGCTTTTCTTTCCATGACTGCCAAACGAGACAGCCGTGCGTCGAATCGCCCTTTTTCTTGCCACCAACATCGCCGTCCTCCTGCTGCTGAGCATCGTCTGCCGCCTGTTCGGCATCGACCAGTGGGCCGCCGTCCGCGGCTACGGCGGCATGACCGGCATGCTGGTCTATGCCGCCGTTTTCGGCATGGGCGGCGCGTTCATTTCGCTGGCGATGTCCAAGACCATCGCCAAGTACTCCGCCGGCGCCCGCGTGATCACGCAGCCGCAGACCGAGGCCGAGCGCTGGCTGGTCGATACCGTGCGCCGCCATGCGCAGAACGCCGGCATCGGCATGCCCGAGGTGGCGATCTACGACGCCCCCGAGATGAACGCCTTCGCCACCGGCATGACGAAGAACAGCTCGCTGGTGGCGGTCAGCTCCGGCCTGCTGCAGCAGATGGACCGCGAGCAGGTGTCGGCCGTGCTCGGCCATGAGATCGGCCACGTCGCCAATGGCGACATGGTCACGCTGACGCTGATCCAGGGCGTACTCAACACGCTGGTGATCCTGGCCGCGCGCGTGGTCGGCAGCGTGGTCGACAGCTGGCTTTCGGGCGGCCGCGACAATCGCGGCGGCAGCGGCATCGGCTACTTCGTCACCGTGATGGTGCTGCAGGTGGTGTTCGGCCTGTTCGCCTCGATGATCGTGGCGGCCTTCTCGCGCTGGCGCGAGTTCCGCGCCGACCGCGCCGGCGCGCAACTGGCCGGCCGCGGCTCGATGATCTCCGCGCTGCAGCGGCTCAAGGGCGACCATGGCGAAACCACGCTGCCCAAGGCGATGGCCGCGTTCGGCATTTCCGGCCACATGGCCGCCGGCCTGCAGCGCCTGTTCATGAGCCACCCACCGCTGGACGAGCGCATCGCCGCGCTGCAGGCGGCGCGCTAAGGGCTGAACACCCACTCCAGTAGACCGGCGTCATTTCCGCGAAAGCGGGAATGACGCCTCATCGATTCGAAGCCACACGCAAGCCACGGAATCTCCACGCATGAACGCATCCACCGAAACCCGCAAATTCGAAGCCGAAGTCGCCCAGGTGCTGCACCTGGTCACCCACTCGCTGTACTCGCACAAGGAAATCTTCCTGCGCGAGCTCGTCTCCAACGCCTCCGACGCCTGCGACAAGCTTCGCTTCGAATCGATCGCCCATCCCGAACTGCTTGCCGGCGAGGGCGAACTGCACATCGACGTGAGCTGGGACGAGCAGGCGCGCACCGTCACCGTGCGCGACAACGGCATCGGCATGAGCCGCGACGAGGTGGTCGCGAATATCGGGACGATCGCCAGCTCGGGCACGCGCCGTTTCCTCGAGGCGATGAGCGGCGAGCAAAAGGCCGACGCGCGCCTGATCGGCCAGTTCGGCGTGGGCTTCTACTCGGCCTTCGTGGTGGCCGACAAGGTCACCGTGCTCACCCGACGCGCCGGCGCGCCGAACGCCGAGGGCGTGAAGTGGGAGAGCGACGGCAAGGGCGAGTATTCGCTGGACCAGGTCGAGCTCGGCGAGCGTGGCACCACCGTGATCCTGCACCTGAAGGCCGACGAGGATGAATTCCTCAAGCGTTGGCAGCTTTCCTCGCTGATTCGCAAGTACTCCGACCACGTTGCCTTCCCGATCCGCATGCCGAAGGAAGCCGAAGGCAAGCCGACCGACGAGTGGGAAACCGTCAACGACGCCGGCGCCCTGTGGACCCGTCCCAAGAGCGAGATCAGCGACGAGGACTACGTCAGTTTCTACAAGTCGCTCGGCCACGACTTCAACGATCCGCTGGCCTGGACCCACAACCGCGTCGAGGGCAGCCAGAGCTTCACCACGCTGCTCTACCTCCCCGCGCAGCCGCCGTTCGACCTGATGATGGGCGGCCGCGACGAGCGCAAGGGCCTGAAGCTCTACATCAAGCGCGTCTTCATCATGGACGCGGCCGAGGAGCTGCTGCCGAACTACCTGCGCTTCGTGCGCGGCGTGGTCGACGCCGACGACCTGCCGCTCAATGTCAGCCGCGAGATCCTGCAGCACAACCGCCAGCTCGACCGCATCAAGGGCGCCTGCGTCAAGCGCGTGCTCGACCTGATCGAAAAACTGTCCAAGGACGAGCCGGAGAAGTTCGCGACCTTCTACAAGGCCTTCGGCAACACGCTCAAGGAAGGCATCGTCGAGGACGCCAACAACCGCGAGCGCATCGCCAGGTTGCTTCGCTACGCCTCGACCAAGGGCGAGGGTGCCGGCCAGACGGTCGGCTTCGACGACTACATCGGCCGCATGAAGGTCGGCCAGGACGCCATCTGGTACGTCACCGCCGACAGCTACGCCGCCGCCGCCGGCAGCCCGCAACTCGAGGCCTTCAAGGCCAGGGACATCGAAGTGCTGCTGATGTCCGACCGCATCGACGAATGGATGCTCGGCAGCCTCAACGAATACGACGGCAAGCCGCTGAAGAGCGTCGCCAAGGGCGACGTCCCGCTGGACGAAGCGGACAAGCGCAAGCAGGAAGAAGCCACCAAGGCCGCCGGACCGCTGCTCGAGAAGCTGAAGGAACTGCTCGGCGACCGCGTCGGCGACGTCAAGGTCTCCGCGCGCCTCACCGACAGCCCCTCGTGCCTAGCCCTCTCCGACTACGAGATGGCTCCGCACCTGGCCCGCCTGCTGCGCGAAGCCGGCCACGACATGCCCGAATCCAGGCCGACGCTGGAGATCAACCCGGCGCATCCGCTGGTCCAGCGCGTAGAGACGGAAGGCGACGAGGGCAAGGCCCGCGACCTGGCGACGCTGTTGCTCGACCAGGCCGAGATCGCCGCCGGCGCGCAGCTGCCCGATCCCGCCGGCTTCGTGCAGCGGATGAACCGGGTGCTGCTGGGGTAAGCGTTTCGTTCCAGGCCACCCAGGAGCCCGCCGCCCGGCGGGCTTCTTTTTGCCAGCGTCGGCGAGGCATGGACAGGGGCGGAGCCGCGGATGGCGATCCGCCGCTGGGTCCGGTCAGGCGATTGACCACCCGCGGTGTGGAGTGAGACCACCGAACAGATATTTTTCCGAGGCCACCATCGGCCCACGATCCGTTCGTCCGCAATGCCGCGGTGAATGGTCGCGAGGCTCGACATGACGCACTCTCTTCTCGACAGGGATGAAACCTACGCACGGGGCCTGGCGCTGTTCAAGCAGCTGCACGGCGAACACAGCGGCGAGCAGTTGGCCGAATCGCGGGCGCACATCTGCCCGGATTTCCTGACCATGACGATGCAGTGGGCGTTCGCCGGCGTACTCGACCGGCCCGGACTGGACCTGGCGACGCGCGAGCTGGTGGTGATTTCCAGTTGCGTCACGCTGGGCCATGCATTGCCGCAGTTGCGAGCCCACATCGAGGCCGCGGTGGCCGCGGGCTGCTCGCGCGAGCAGATCGTCGAGACGATCCTGCAGACGCTTTTCTACGCCGGCGGCGCTGCGGTGAACAACGCCTTGGGCGTTGCGGCGGAAGTGCTCGACGGGAACCGTCAGGCGTAAGCCGGAACCATCTCCCAGGCATCGCGAAGCGAAGGCGGCGGAGCTTGCCGCGATCCATCGCGGACTGACGCAGCCATTCGCGCACGAGACCCTCATGCCGCACAGCTACCGGATCTACCAGGTCGACGCCTTCACGCGCACCCGCTTCAGCGGTAACCCGGCGGGCGTCGTACCGGATGCCGCCGGGCTGGACGAGGCGCAGATGCAGGCGATCGCGCGCGAGCTCAACAACTCCGAGACCGCGTTCATCCTGCCGCCGCGTGGCCCCGACCACGACGTCCATGTGCGCTTCTTCACGCCCACCATCGAGGTGCCGGTGTGCGGCCACGCGACGATCGCCTCCCACTACGTGCGCGCCATCGAGGGCACGGCCGTGTCGGGTCGGGTGCGCCAGCTCACGGGCGCTGGCGTGCTGGCAATCGATGTCGAGCCAGCCGGACCGGGCGACTTCCGGATCTGGATGCACCAGCGCGAGCCGTCTTTCGGCGCGGTGCTGGCGGATGGGCAGCGCCGCGCGCTGCTGGCCGCACTGCACCTGGACGACGGCGACCTCGGCCCCGGTCCCGTCCAGATCGTTTCCACCGGTCATTCCAAGGTGATGGTCCCGCTGTGCGATCGCGCGCGGCTGGATTCGCTCGCGCCCGACCTCGCCGCACTGGCCGCGCTCAGCCGGACGATCGGCTGCAACGGCTACCACGCGTTCACCCTGGCCGATCCGGCCCCGGACACGCTCGCGCATGCGCGCATGTTCGCCCCGGCGATCGGCATCGCCGAAGACCCGGCGACCGGGAACGCCAACGGGCCGCTTGGCGCCTACCTTGTGCAGCACCGGCTAGTGCCGCGGGCGCTGCTGCAGCCGGGCCTTTCCGGTTGGATCCAGCAGGGCGAGGCCATGGGCCGGCCCGGGCGCGTGCGGGTGGAGGTGGCCGTCGATCCGACCCGCCTGGCGCCGACCGCCGTGCGTATCGGCGGCGACGCGGTGATCGCCTTTCGCGGCGAGATCCCGTGGTGACGACGCCAGGCGTCAGGAGGAAGCGGGCGGCCAGTGCCGCATGGCTTCCGGCGCCACGCCCACGCGCCGGCACGACCGGCTGACCACGCCGGCTTCCTGCAGCGCGGCGCGGAACGCCGGCGCCATCGACCACAACACGCGCGCGGCCAGTCGCGCCTGCTGGCGCTGCCGTGGCGTATGGCGCAACAGGTCGCTGGCCCAGCGGGGCAGCAGGGCGATGCCGGCGTTGAGGAAGACGTCGCGGGAAAGGCCGGCGAGCGGGACGGGCAGGCGCACGCCGGCGAGGATGCGCAGCACCTCGCGCGAGCGGTCGGTATAGGCCAACTGCGGCCGCACGCTGGCGAAATAGGCGGCCACGTCCGCTTCCGATGCGGGCACGTCGCGCGCACCGAGCGCCTCGGCGATGCGCCGCACTTCGTCGTAGTAGCGGTCGGCGATGTCCCGCGGCACGTCGCGATGCGCGAAGCGGCGATAGCCGGCCAGGAAGCTGTGCGCCTCGGTGACGTGGACCCAGGTCAGCAGTGCCGGGTCGTCGGCGGAGTACGGCGTGCCGTCCTCGCCGGTGCCGCGCACGAAGTCGTGGACGTGGCGCACGTGTTCGATCAGGCGCTGCGCCGCCGCGTGCGGCGCGTAGGTAGTCGCGCCGACGAAGGTGGTGGTGCGGCGCAGCCGGCCGACCAGGTCGCCGCGGAAGTTGGAGTGGTCCCAGACGCCGGCCAGAGCCAGCGGGTGCAGCGTCTGCATCATCAATGCGGCCAGGCCGCCGGCGAGCATGCCGGGAAAGTCGGCGTGGATGCGCCAGGTCACGCTGTCCGGTCCGAACAGGCCCGGGTCACCGAGGGGACGGTCGTAGTCCAGCGTGCCGCCGGGGTCGCGCGGGAAGGCGCCCAGCACCCAGCGGCGAATCGGTTCGTGCGTGGCGCGGCGGAGCAGGTGCAGGGGCGAAGCCATGGGGCGCAAGTATAGGGATGCGCCATGCCCATGATCCCGCCCTCGGGGCCGAGGCCCCGGTGAGGGGGCTCAGCCTTCCGCGTTCACCACGTTGGCGGCGTGCGCCTGGTTGGCGGCAAGCGCCGTCGGGGTCGGCAGGACGAGCATGGCGCCCATCACGGCCACGCAAAGCAGCAGGCAGGCGGCAAAGACGCTGTGCAGCAGGACGGTTTCGAATTTCATGGCGGTTCTCCGTGCGGTGGAAGGAAGCTTTCGAGGATTGGATGGCACAACGCGTGCCAACGTTTAAAAGCGCGCTGTGATGCGGTTTCCGCGCCACCACGTCCGCCGTGGAGCACTGTCCGCGGACGGTGGGGCGCCGTATCCGGACAGGCGCGGACAGCGGACGGGTCCATGGGGACGGGAATGACGGCGCGGACGCGGCGGGTGCGTTAGCGTGTCCTCTCCGGCCTGTCGGGCCGCTTGCCGCGAGACGTTCGAGACGATGCTCCGCATTGGCCTGATCTCCGACACCCACGGCCTGCTGCGCCCCGCGGCGGCGGACTTCCTGCAGGGCTGTGCCCGCATCATCCATGCGGGCGACGTCGGCGATGCGGCGATCCTCGAAGCGCTCGCGTCGATCGCTCCGGTCATCGCCGTGCGCGGCAACAACGACCGCGGAGCCGTGCTGGAGGACCTGCCGGAGACGGCACGGACGGAACTCGCCGGCGTGCGGCTGTACGTGCTGCACGATCTCAAGCAACTGGCGATCGATCCGGCCGCGGCCGGCGTGAACGTGGTGGTTTCCGGGCATTCGCACCGTCCGCTGGTGGAGGAGCGCGCGGGCGTGCTGTACGTCAATCCCGGCAGCGCCGGGCGGCGTCGGTTCAAGTTGCCGATCTGCGTGGGCGAGCTGGTCGTCGACGGTCGCGAGGTGATACCGCGGCTGGTGGAACTGGACGGCTAGGCATCCGTCCAGTGGTGGCGCTGTCGCCGCACTTGCGCGGTTCGGCACGCTGGCTTATGCATGGCCCTCCATCACGGGGAAGGGAAAGCCATGGCGCGCACCGGATCATCCTCGGGCATCGGCCTGTTCCTGCTGCTCACGTTCGGCTTGAGTTGCGTGTTCTACGCATTGGTCATCGCCACCGGCCATCTCGGCGGGGCGATGGGCATGTACGTGACCGGGCTGATGTGGTGCCCCGGCATCGCGGCGCTGCTGACCTGCCGGCTGCGCGGCGAGGGACCGGGCCGGCTCGGTTGGCGCTGGGGCGCCTGGCGCTGGCCGTGGCTGGCCTACCTGGTGCCGCTGGGCTACGCCGCGGTGGCCTATGCGATCGTGTGGGGCACCGGGCTGGGCGGCTTCGGCAATCCGCAGTTCCTCGGCAAGATCGGCCAGGCGCTCGGCTTCGGCGGTGCACCGGCGTGGTTGAACACGGCGGTGTACCTGGTGCTGCTCGGCAGCGTGGGCATGGTGCGCAGCCTGTCCACCGCGCTGGGCGAGGAGATCGGCTGGCGCGGCTTCCTCGCGCCCGCGCTGGTGGCGCGGCTGGGCTTCACCGGCGGCGCGCTGGTCACCGGCGCGATCTGGGCGGCCTGGCATTTGCCGATCCTGCTGTTCGCCGACTACAACGCCGGCACACCGTGGTGGTTCGCGATGCCGTGCTTCGTCGTGCTGGTGCTCTCCAGCAGCGTACTGATGACCTGGTTGCGCTTGCGATCGGGCAGCCTGTGGCCCTGCGCGGTGATGCACGCCAGCCACAACCTGTTCATCCAGGCCTTCTTCACCCCGATCACCGCGCCGCGCGGGACCATCACGCCCTACGCCATCGACGAATTCGGCTTCGTGCTGCCGCTGGTGATGGTGGTCGTGGCGGTGGTTTTCTGGCTGAAGCGTGACGCGCTGCGCGGCGAGGCCACGGTGACGGCATAGGGAGCGCGCGGCGGCTGGCCCGCGCGCGATGGTCGATACGAACAGGCGCGATAGGCTCGCTGCAACAGGGGGGGCGGAAGCGGCGCGCGCGGACAGATGCTGCGCGTACTGTCGGGCGCCCGTCATGGATGGATCGGGCGGTTCCCGTTGCCGTCGGATTTTTTCGATCCCATGGCCGTGCGCCAGGACGCGCGGCCATGGCGTACGTCCGATGGCGAGACCGGCGCCAGCTGAGGCTTCCTACCGGGAGGCCGGTGGAAACCACACGTTGGCGATCCTGCCGTCGCGCACCTCGTAGACGGCGAAGCTGTCGGGAAGCTGCTTACCCGCCGGCAAGCCGTGCGTGCGTTCCAGATCGACCACGATGGCGCCGCTGACGGTGCGCTTGAGGATGTCCACGCCGAACCCCTTGGGTTCCCCGGCAAACAGGGACGCGTAGGCGCGCCTGATCGCCGCCTTGCCCTCGATCGGCGGGCGCTTGCCCGTGAGCCCGGCCAGGCGGGCATCGTCCGCGTAGCAGTCTGCAAACGCATCGGCGTCGTGCGCGTTGTACGCGACCACCTGCGCCTGCACGACCTCCTCCGGACGGCTCGTGGCGGTGGTCGATCCACAGGCGGCCACGGTCGGAGTGGACAACATGGTGAGCATCAGCGCCGCGGAGGCGGCGGGCAGCGATTTGGTCATGATCGATTCCTTCCGTGCGTGGGATGCACACCCTAACGCCGGAACGCTGGCGGCGAAAACCCGAGCGGCGTGGCGCGTGGTGGCGACCAAAAGAAAAGGCGGCCGAAGCCGCCCTTCCCGTATACCCGCAGCGCCCGTCACTTGATGAGCTTGGATTCCCGCACGCCCGCCTGGCCCTTGGCCTCGTCGACCTCGTGCAGCTGCGAACGCGCCGCAAACATGCCCATCTTCACTTCCTGCCAGACGTAGTAGATCTTGCCGGCCAGCATGTCGATGGTGATGGTGGAGTCCTTCTCGGTCTTGGACGTGATCGTGTGCGGACCAGGCTGCAGGTCCTTCTCGATGTAGGTCTTGGACGTGGTGTCGCCGACCGACTGGTTGTCGATGAGCACCGGCATCTTGACCGCCGCGCCCATGACCTCGTTACGGTAGACGTAGACCTTGGCCTTGTCCGGCGCCGGCTGGAACTGCTTGGCCTGCGCATCGGTGCTCTTGTCCGCCATCGGCACGCTTGCGCAGCCGCTCATCCCCAGAACACCCACGAGCGCGGCGGCCGCGATCAGCTTGCGAATCATGTTTCCCCCTGTTGATCGAACATCCATTCCCGCATGCAGGACCGACCGGGGCTTCCCTGGCGTCCATGCACAGAAAACAGAAACGCCGGCCCCATGCCGGCCGGCGGAATCTAGCAGAGGCATCGTGGCATTGTGAATGGCGCCGACGTCAGCCGGCAGCGGGCCTGGCCTCCAACGGATGCTCCGCGCGCTGCCACTGCCGCAATCCCATGGCGGCCAGCGCCACGAAACCGGCGTAGAGCACGGCCGTGATCGACAGGCCCTTATAGACGTACTCGCCCACATAGATCACGTCGACCACGATCCACAGCCACCACGCGGCGATGTGGCGGCGGCCCTGCCACCACTGCGCGACCAGGCTGAAGGCGGTGAGCGCGGCGTCGAGCCAGGGCAGGGCGGCGTCGGTCCAGCGATGCATGGCGTAGCCGAGCGCCAATGCACCGGCGGCGCCGATCAGCAAGTGGGCGACGAGCTGGCCCGCCGGCAGCGTGGCGATCTGCACGCGGCCGTCGGCGTCGAGGTGGCTGAGCCAGCGCAGCCAGCCGTACACGATCAGCACGGCGAAGGCGGCCTGCAGCAGCGCATCCGAATACAGCTTCGCGTGGATGAAAATCCAGCCGTAGACCAGCACCGAGGCGAAGCCCACCGGCCAGCACCACGGGCGCCGCCGCGCGGTGAGCCAGACGGCCCACGCGCTCAGCAACGCACCGGCGAGTTCGACGGCGTCCATCAGAACGCGTAGCTCACGGACAGCCGCGCCAGCCGTGGCGCGCCGGGGAACAGGTAGCTGTCGCCGAACGCGCTGCCCGTGTCGCGCCAGTAGAACCGGTTGAAGAGGTTGTCGACCGACAGCCGTGCGGTGAACGCGTGGCCGCGGACGTCGGTGGTGTAGCGCAGGCCGGCATCGAACACATTGTAGGCGGCCACGCGCACGCGGCCGTCCGGCGTGGCGACGTTCGGCGAGGCGTAGCGCCAGCCGCCGAGCAGGCTGAGCTGCGGCGCGAACGGCAGGCGGTAGTCGGCGTACAGCGCGGCGCGCACGCGCGGCACGTTGACGACCTGGTGGCCTTCGTAGGATGCGGTTCCGGTGTCCTGCGCACGGGCGCGCAGGAAACTGGCGCTGGCAGTGAGCCTGAGGTTGTCGCCCAGGCGGCCGTGCGCGCCCAGTTCCAGCCCGGCGTGCACCTCCTCGCCGTGCTGCACGAAGGTGAAGCCGGCAGCGGAGTCGTCCGGCTGCGCGAACTGGTAGGGCTGGCGAATGCGGAACAGCGCCGCGGAAAGATCGAGCGCGTCGCCCGCGGCGTACTTCATGCCGGCTTCGATCTGGCGCGACAGGCGCGGTGCCAGCATCTGGCCGTCGTTGCTGGTCCAGTACGGCGCCTCCATGCCGAGCGAGAGCCCCTTGCTGTAGCTCAGATAGGTGGTCAGCGCTTCGTTCGGCTGCCACAGCACGGCGGCCTGCGGCAGCGCCTTGGCGAGGCGCGTGTCGCGCTCGGGCGCGCCGTCGCCGTCGTAGGCGCGCTCGTGCAGCCGCACGAAGCGGCCGCCGGCGACCAGTTGCCACTGCTCGCCCAGGTGCAGGCGGTCCAGCGCGAACAGCGAGCGTTGCCAGCTGGTCAGGCGGCGCACGGACGGGCCGGGCTGGTTGGGCGAGGGCGCGAAGTACGGCGGGTCGCGGTCGGCGATGTTGGCGGTGCCGACGTAGTCGTACACATCCTGGCGCTGGTCGTTGAGGCGGCGGAAGGCGCTCGCGCCCAGGGTGAGCTGGTGGCTCACCATGCCGGTGTCGACATGGCCCTCCAGCGTGGCGCGCGCCTCGTCGTCGATGCGCACGTCGTCAGGGCTGCGGTAGTCGTAGACGTCGTAGTCGCCGTTGGGCGCGAAGTAGTTGCCCGGCTCGCCGCTGGCGCAGGCCGGCGAATAGAAGCAGCCGTAGGCGAAGGCCACGTTGTCGTCGATCACGCTGCGGCTGTGGCCGGCGGCCAGGCGCAGGCGCCAGGCGTCGCTGAAGGCGTAGTTGAAGCGTGCGCTGGTGTTGGCCGAATGGATCGAGACCGGCTGCTGCCACGGCTCGAAGCCGAGCATGCGGGTCGGATCGGCGTGTTCGGGCAGCGTGTCGCCGCCGAGCAACTGGTAGCCGGACACCGAGCGCTGCGCGCTGGCCTGGTAGTTGGTGTCCAGCTCCAGCGTGGCGTCGGGCGTGACGTGCCAGTCGGCCGCCAGTGCATAGAAATTGCGCCGGCCGTCGGCGTGCTGCACGTAGGCGTGGGTGTCTTCCCAGGCCAGGTTGGCGCGCACGCCGAAGTCCGGCGTGAGCCGGCCGCCGACGTCCAGCGCGCCGTAGCGCGAGCCTTGCGAGTCGGTGCCCAGCGTCATCTCACGCACGTCGGCCGGGCGCTTGCTGACGAAGTTCACCACGCCGCCGGGTTCCATCACGCCCGCCTGCAGGCCGGCCAGGCCCTTGAGCACTTCCACCTGCTGCTTGTCCTCCAGCGCGATGCGCTGCTCGCCGGCAATGGTGAGGTTGTTGAAGCGCAGGCCGGTGGCGAGATCGAGTGGATAGCCACGGATGGCGATGTCCTGGTAGTAGCCGACCGGGGCATAGTTGTCGCCGAGCGAAGCGTCCTCGCGCGCCAGTTCGCTCAGGCTGCGGATGTGGTGGTCGTCGAGCTGCTGGCGCGCGATCACCGTGACGGCGGCCGGCGTGTCGTGCAGCGAGGCGTTGCCGTAGGCGTCGATGGCGGTGCCGTGGCGGTCGCCGTGCGTCTGGCCCTCCACGCGCACGGGCGCGAGTTCCTTGGCCTGGGTGGCGTCGGGCAGGTCGGCGGTGTGCGCGGCCGGGGCCAGCGCAGCGAGAAGGGCGAGCAGCAGGGGCGTGCGGGGAAGTTTCATCGTCGACTCGTCGGCAAAGGACACGAACGAAGCGACGGCCAGGCGCACGCCCGGACGGACGCGCGACTGCTTATCAAGCTCCCTACGCCGGTACAAACCGGATCAGGTTCCAAGGGACTCTCTCAGCCTGGCCGTTCGGCCGGGCACCCCCGCTTCAAGACCGCTATTGAAGCACGGAATGGACGTCCGATGGGAGCGTCCCGCCGAATCCTGTCGTCGGCGTGGGTCCATCAGGCGAGCGCACGGATGGCCTCGAACAGCGCCTGCCCTGCCGGCGTGCCGAACCACGCGGCATGCCCGCGCAGGAAGGTGTGGTAGGCCACATCCGCGTTCTGCGGCGAGCGCGTCACGGCGCTGAAGTACTCCACTTCCGACAGCGCGAAGTCGACGTGCACCAGCGGCAGCAGGTCGGCCAGCAGGTGGATCTGCGTACTGTCCAGCGGACGCTGCGCGCGATAGCCGTCGACCAGCGCGCGCGCGGTGTCGGGATGGGCCGCGTCGTCGCTGTCGAGCGCCAGCCAGGCGATCGCGTTGCGCTCGATCGCGGTGGCGAGGTCGAACAACGCGAAGGTGCGTGCCGCCAGTCCGAAATCGAGCACGGCGGTGATGGACGCCTGCGGTCCGGCGCCGCTCCAGCAGAGGTTGGAGACGTGCCAGTCGCCGTGCGTCCAGAGCCGCGGCTGCGTCGCCAGTCGCGCATGCAGGCGGGAGTGGAAGGGCGCGAAGGTGGCGCCCAGTTCGCTGCGCCAGTCGCGCTGTTCCAGATAGCGCGCCAGGCCCGGACGTGTGGGCAGTTGTGCGGCGAGCGTGTCCAGCGGATCGGACGCCTCGACCAGCTCGCTGCGTGCGACCAGCAGTTGGGTGTCGCGCTGTTCGGCCGTATAGCCTTCCGCCGCTTCGTGCAGGCTCGCGAGCATGGCGCCGGCAGCATGCGCGTGCGCGAGGTCGGGCAGCGGTGTCCAGGACGTCGTCTCGCGGTAGAGATCGATGCCGGCGGCGGGCGCGTGCACCTCGTAGGTCCAGTCGCCGAGCGCGACGGCAGTGTTTCCCGTCGCATCGGCCAGTACAGCCGGCACCGGCACGCCCGCCTGGCGCAACCAGGCCATGAAGGCATGCTCCTGCGCCAGCGTGGCCGCCGTGCGCACGCGGCGGTGGTGGCGTTTGACGAACACGCTTCCGGCCGTCGTGTCGACCAGCGCGGCGGCCGAAAGCGGGCGCGGACTGTGCCAGCGGATGGCGCCGGCCGGCGCCAGCGACGGGTAGCGCGTGAGCAAGGCCGCGACCTCCGCTGTGGTGAGCGGGGGCCAGTCGGGATGGACGTCCGTGGCATCGAGGCCGTGGACGCGGTGTTCGTTGGCGGTCATCCAGGGATTATCGCCGGATGACGTAGGGTGGGCTTCAGCGCACCGTTCTGGTGATAGCGAAACCCCGGTGCTCTGGTGATGGCGAAAGCCGGTGGGCTGAAGCCCACCCTACGGTCTCACCGCGATTCCGGCATGCTATGCGCCCTTTGGCCGGACCGGATTTCGATGGGCGCGCTGCTGTTGCTGTTCACCTGCCTGGTGCTGGGCGCGCTGGTCGCGCGGCTGGCGCGACCGCCGGCGGGAATGGCCGCGGGGCTCAACTGGTGGGTGATCAACGTCGCGCTGCCGGCGCTGGTGCTGGAGTTGATCCCGAAGCTGCGCTTCGACCCGCAACTGTGGTTTCCGGTGGTGGCCATGTGGCTCACCTTCGGCGGCGCGTGGCTGCTGTTCGCCCTGCTGGGGCCGCGGCTGGGCTGGTCGCGCGGACGCACGGGTGCGGTGATCCTGGTCTGCGGGCTGGGCAACACGTCCTTCATGGGCTATCCGCTGATGCAGGCGCTGTATGGCCAGCCCGGGCTGACGCTCGCGGTGGTGGCGGACCAGTTGGGGGCGTTCCCGGTACTGGCCTCGGTCGGCATCGTGGTGGCCTGCCTGTACGCCGGACGCGCACCGGAACCGGCGGTGATCGTGCGGCGCATCGCCACCTTCCCGGCATTCGTCGCGTTGCTGGTGGGCATCGCCGCGGGCGTGCTGGGCGGTTGGCCGCCGGTGCTCGACGCGGTGTTCGCGCCGCTGGGCGCCACGCTGACGCCGTTGGCGCTGTTCTCGGTCGGCCTGCAGTTCCGCTTCCACCCGGGCGAGCGGCAGTTGGCCGCGGCGGGCCTGGGACTGGGCTGGAAGCTGCTGCTGGCGCCGCTGGCGTGCTGGGTGCTCGGCGTCGCTGCCGGCGTCGGCGGATTGGTGCTGAGCGTGGGCGTGCTGCAGGCGGCGATGGCGCCGATGGTGTCGGCGACCATCCTCGCCGACGAGTACGGCTTGGATCCGCCGCTGGCCAACACCATCCTGGGTGCGGGCATCGTGCTCTCCCTGCTCAGCGTGCCGCTGGGCAGCCTGCTGCTGCATTGAGGTCGAACGTGGCGGAAACCGAACCCCTGGCGAGCGTGCGCGCCGACGTGTGGCTGTGGGCCGCGCGCTTCTTCAAGACGCGCAGCCTGGCCAAACAGGCGATCGACGGCGGCAAGGTCGATCTCAACGATGCCGGCTGCAAGCCGTCGAAGGCGGTGCACGTCGGCGACCGGCTGCAGATCGGCCGTGGCGAGGAGCGCTTCGAGGTCGTGGTGCTGGCCCTGTCCGAGCAGCGTGGACCGGCGAGCGTCGCGCAGGCGCTCTACCGCGAAACCGAGGAGAGCCTGGCCGCCCGCGAGGCGGCGCGGGCGCAGCGCAAGCTCGGCGCCGCCGGCCTGCTGCGTCCGCCGACGCGGCCGGACAAGCAGGCGCGCCGGCAGATCATGAAGTTCAAGGACGAGCAGTCGTAGGCTTGCCGCGGCGTGTCCCGCGGGCCGATCGCCGATCGACCAGCTCGAGCGCGGTGCCGTGCGCCGCTTCGCGGACCTCGCGACGCAAGGGTTCGTCCTCGATCGTCCGCGCAAGCACCATGCCGCCCACGCACAGCGCGGCCAGGGCAAGCCCCCGGCGGCGCGCGTCGCCCGCCTCATCCGGCAGGCTGCTGGCGAAGATGCCGGCCATGGTTTCGAGCAAGCGTCCGTACGCCTGCTTGACGCGTGGGGTGGCGCGCGCCACGTCCGAGGGAAGCGCGATCAGCGGGCAGTGGCCTTCCACGTCGTCCAGATGCGCCTGCGAGAGATAGGCGTCCACCATCTGGCGGGCGCGTGCCTTGCCCCGGCGGGTTCGATCGAAGTCCAGGCTTTTCCAGCGCGTGCCCGGATCGAAATGCATGTACTGCATGACCGCTTCGACGAACAGGTCTTCCTTGGCCTTGAAGTGGTTGTAGAAGCCGCCGCGGGTGAGCCCGGCGCGCGCCATGATCTCGTCGATGGACACGTCCACGAACCCTTTGCGGTTGAAGAGTTCGCGCGCGCTTTCGACGATGCGCGCCCGCGTGCTTCGCTTGTGTTCGGCGGTGTAGGGCATGGCGGTGGCCTGCGTCGGCGGAACGGAGGGGCCGAGCCTACAACCGCAACAAAATATGTTCTTGAACATATGTAGTGGGTAGGCAGACTCGGGTCGTTCCCTTGGGGCGATCGCCCCTTCTTCCATGGAGGCAACGACATGAAGCTCTACTACGCAGAGACGATGAACCCGCGCAAGGTCTGTGCCCTGGCCAAGTATCTTGGCTCGCCGGTGGAGTTCGTCCCGGTGGATCTGTTCAAGGCCGAGAACCGCACGCCGGAGTTCCTTTCGAAGAATCCGAACGGCAAGGTGCCGGTGTTGATCGACGGCGACCTGGTGCTTTGGGAGAGCACGGCGATCATGGTCCACCTGGCGGTGAAGGCCGGTTCCGACCTGTGGCCTTCGGATGCGGCGGACCAGGTCGAAGTCCTTCGCTGGCTCGCCTGGGATCTCACGCACTTCTCGCGTCACGGCGCCACGCTCTATTTCGAGCACGTGATCAAGCCCCGTATCGGCCGTGGCGAACCCGACCCTTCCGCCGTGCAGGAGGCGAGCGGCTTCTTCAGGAAATTCGCGGAGGTGCTGGATGCACACCTGGCCACCCGCGATTTCCTCGTCGGCGACAAGCTCAGCGTCGCCGACTTCAGCGTCGGCGTACTGCTGCCCTGGGCCGGGGACATTGGCCTCCCGATCGAGGATTTCCCCAACGTCGTGCGCTGGCACGAGCGGATGATGGCGCTGCCGGGGTGGCGCGAGCCGTTCCCTGCGCCGCTGTCGGCCGTGGCCTGAACAGACCCGTCGGGACTGTCCGGAAGCTCACGAGCATCTCCGCGCCGCGGTTCGCCCCGATCCTCGTCCTATCGCTTCAAAGCAGGGCTTTGAGGCGATAGAGCACATCCAGCGCTTCGCGCGGCGCGAGTGCGTCCGGATCGACATCCTGCAGCGCCCGCTCCGCCGCGGAAGGCCCTGGCGGCGCGAACAGGCCCAGTTGCGGTGAGGTCTCGGCCGCCGGAGCCGGCGCCGCCGCATGTCCGTGCATGCCGCGCTCCAGCTCGGCCAGCGTGCGCCGCGCGTCGGCGATCACCGACTTCGGCAGGCCGGCCAACGCCGCCACCTGCAGGCCGAAGCTGCGGTTGGCCGGGCCTTCCTTGACCGCGTGCATGAAGACCAGTTGCTCGCCGTACTCGACCGCGTCCAGATGCACGTTGGCGATGCCCGGGTATTCGCCGGCCAGTTCGGTCAGCTCGAAGTAGTGCGTGGCGAACAGCGTGAACGCGCGGCTGGCCGTGGCCAGGTGCACCGCGGCGGCGCGCGCGAGCGCCAGGCCATCGTAGGTGCTGGTGCCGCGGCCGACCTCGTCCATCAGCACCAGGCTGCGTTCGGTGGCGTTGTGCAGGATGTTGGCCGTCTCGCTCATCTCCACCATGAAGGTCGACTGGCCGCGCGAGAGGTCGTCGCCGGCGCCGATGCGGGTGAAGATGCGGTCGACCGGGCCGATGCAGGCGCGCGCCGCCGGCACGTAGCTGCCGATGTGGGCGAGCAGCACGATCAGCGCGTTCTGGCGCATGTAGGTGCTCTTGCCGCCCATGTTCGGGCCGGTGATCACCAGCATGCGGCGACTGTCGCTGAGGTCGAGGTCGTTCGGTTCGAACGGCTCCTCGCGCACCTTCTCCACCACCGGGTGGCGGCCGCGCTCGATGCAGATGCCGGCCGCGTCGGTGAGGTCGGGCGCGCGCCAGTCCAGCGTTTCGGCGCGTTCCGCCAGGTCGGCCAGCACGTCCAGCTCGGTGATGGCGGCGGCGGCGTCCTTGAGCGGGCCCAGGCGCTCGATCAGCGTGGCGAGCAGGCTTTCGTAGAGCGAGCGCTCGCGCATCAGCGAGCGTTCGCGCGCCGAAAGCACCTTGTCCTCGAACGCCTTGAGCTCTTCGGTGATGTAGCGCTCGGCGTTCTTGGTGGTCTGCCGGCGCGTGTAGTGCGTGGGCGCCTTGTCGGCCTGCGCGCGGGTGATCTCGATGTAGTAGCCGTGCACGCGGTTGTAGCCGACCTTGAGCGTCGGGATGCCGCTGGCGGCCTTCTCGCGTTCTTCCAGCTCGACCAGGAACTGGTCGGCGTTGGTCGAGAGGCGGCGCAGCTCGTCCAGCTCGGCGTCGTAGCCTTCGGCGATGACGCCGCCATCGCGCTGCAGCACCGGCGGCTGCGGGACGATCGCGCGCTGCAGCAGCGCGGTGGTGTCGATGTGGTCGCCGATGCGTGCGACCAGCGTGTGCAGCAGCGGGCTGTCCAGCGCAGCCAACTGGTCGCGCAGCATCGGCGCGGCGGCGAGGCCATCGCGAAGCGTCGACAGGTCGCGCGGACGCGCCGAGCACAAGGCCACGCGGGCCAGGATGCGCTCCAGGTCGCCGATGCCGCGCAGCTTCTCGCGCAGCGGCTCGTAGGCGCGTGCCTCGATCAGCGTGGCGATCGCCTGGTGGCGCAGGCGCAGCGTGTCGCGCGCGCGCAGCGGACGGTTGAGCCAGCGGCGCAGCAGGCGCGCGCCCATCGGCGTGACCGTCTCGTCCAGCACGCCGAGCAGGGTGTATTCGTTGCGTCCGCTCGGGTGCGTGTCCAGTTCCAGGTTGCGCCGGGTGGCCGCGTCCAGCGCGATGGTCTCGCCGGCGTTCTCGATCGCCATGCCGGTCACGTGCGGCAGGGCGCTCTTCTGGGTTTCCTCGACGTAGCCGAGCAGACAGCCGGCAGCGGCGATGGCCAGCGGCAGGCCGTCCACGCCGAAGCCGGACAGGTCGCGCGTGCCGAAGAAACGGTTGAGCTCGCGCCGCGCCGCATCGAGGTCGTAATGCCACGGCGGACGCTTGCGCAGGCCGGGCAGGGCGGTGACCAGCTTCGGCCAGCCGCCGTCCTCGCCGACCAGCGTCTCGGCCGGCTGCAGCCGCGCGAGTTCCGCGGCCAGCGCCTCGGCGCTGGGCACTTCGCTGAGCAGGAAACGGCCGGAGGAGAGGTCCACCCAGGCCAAGCCGAAGGCGCCGTGCGCGCCGGCGTGGATCGACAGCAGCAGGTTATCGCGCCGCTCTTCCAGCAGCGCCGCGTCGGTCACCGTGCCGGGCGTGACGATGCGCACCACCTTGCGCTCGACCGGGCCCTTGGAGGTGGCCGGATCGCCGATCTGCTCGCAGATCGCCACCGACTCGCCGAGCTTCACCAGGCGCGCCAGGTAGTTCTCCACCGCATGGTAGGGCACGCCGGCCATCGGGATCGGCGCGCCGGCGGACTGGCCGCGCTGGGTCAGCGTGATGTCGAGCAGCCGCGCCGCCTTGCGGGCGTCGTCGTAGAACAGCTCGTAGAAGTCGCCCATGCGGAAGAACAGCAGCACGTCCGGGTGCTCGGCCTTGTGCGCCAGGTACTGGCGCATGAAGGGAGTGTGCGAGGCGGAATCGTTGAGGTTCATGCGGCGAGGAATGTCGGACGGTCGCCGGCGACCTGGGTCGCGCCGGGAGGGTTCGGAGTGTACATGGCGTGGGCCGTCGCTCCATGCCCGGAAAGTGGGCAAGGGCGCAATGCGCTGCAGGGGCGCGCCTCGCGCGTGGTCTGCCGGCCGCTCCTTCGCACGGTGGGTCGCGCTTACGGAAGCGTCCGGCATGCAGGGCTCCTTGCCGGCACATGCCCGAGCGGTTAGAAGGAGCCTTTGCATTCGGAAGCCCGCCGTGCCCCCGTCCGTCCCCACCGATGCCGAGCTTTCCACGCTGGCTGCCGAGGTCGCCCTCGACCTGCAGCAGCACAAGCTGATGCTGGTCACCGCCGAGTCCTGCACCGGTGGCTGGATCGCCAAGACGCTCACCGACCAGCCCGGCAGTTCGGCCTGGTTCGACGCCGGCGTCGTGGTGTACAGCTACGAGGCGAAGGAGGCGTTGCTGGGCGTCAATCCACGCACGCTCGAGCACGCTGGCGCGGTCAGCGAGGAGACCGTGCTGGAGATGGTGTCCGGCGCGATGGCGCGCTACGGCGCGGGCGTCGCCGTGGCGGTCACCGGCATTGCCGGACCCAGCGGCGGCACGCCGGACAAGCCGGTCGGCACCGTGTGGATCGGCTGGAAGCGCCGCGGCGGCTACGCCCACGCGCGGCTGTTCCATTTTGACGGCGACCGTGAGGCGATCCGCCGCCAGAGCGTGGCCGCGGCGCTCAACGGCGTGCGGAAAGCGCTGACGTAGCGACGCGCCCCGCGCTGGCGGCGGGGGTTGACGGGTGTGGGATAATCAAGGCCTTCGCAGACTATCGCAGCCGGTGAGATTCCAACCGGGCATGCTGCGTCCATTCCAAGCCACACCACCGCAGGATCCCCACGATGGATGACAACAAGCGCAAGGCGCTGGCCTCCGCCCTTGGCCAGATCGAGAAGCAGTTCGGCAAGGGCGCGGTGATGCGCCTTGGCGACCGCACCGACGACGCCATCGACACGGTTTCGACCGGCTCGCTCGGCCTGGACATCGCGCTGGGTGTCGGCGGCCTGCCGCGCGGGCGCGTGATCGAAATCTACGGTCCGGAATCCTCCGGCAAGACCACCCTGACCCTGCAGGTCATCGCCAACTGCCAGAAGAACGGCGGCACCGCGGCGTTCGTCGACGCCGAGCACGCGCTCGACCCGACCTACGCCGAGAAGCTGGGCGTCAACGTCGCCGACCTGCTGGTCAGCCAGCCGGACACCGGCGAGCAGGCGCTGGAAATCGCCGACATGCTGGTGCGCTCCGGCGCGGTGGACGTGGTGGTGGTCGACTCGGTCGCCGCTCTCACGCCCAAGGCCGAAATCGAGGGCGAGATGGGCGATTCGCACGTCGGCCTGCACGCCCGCCTGATGAGCCAGGCGCTGCGCAAGCTCACCGCCAACATCAAGAAGTCCAACTGCCTGGTGATCTTCATCAACCAGATCCGCATGAAGATCGGCGTGATGTTCGGCAGCCCCGAGACCACCACCGGCGGCAACGCGCTGAAGTTCTACGCCTCGGTGCGCCTGGACATCCGCCGCATCGGCGCGGTCAAGAAGGGCGACGAGGTGATCGGTTCGGAAACCCGCGTCAAGGTCGTCAAGAACAAGGTCGCGCCGCCGTTTCGCCAGGCTGAGTTCGAGATCCTCTACGGCGAGGGCTCCTCGCGCGAGGGCGAGATCATCGAGCTGGGCGTGAAGGAGAACCTGATCGACAAGTCCGGCGCCTGGTACAGCTACAACGGCGACCGCATCGGCCAGGGCAAGGAGAACGTGCGCCAGTTCCTCAAGGACAACCCGGCCATCGCCAACGAGATCGACCAGCAGCTGCGCGCGCGCCTGCTGGTCAGCAGCGGCAAGGGCACTCCCGCCTCCGAAGAGGCGCTCGAGGAAGCCTGAAATCCACCCGGCCGCTAGCGGAGACAGTCGATGCTCAAGTTGAGATGGACGTTCCTGCTGGCGGTTCTGGTAGGCATGGCGGGGGTGATCATTGCCGCACTGGCAACCAGAACCCCGCCCTCTGCCGAGGTGCAGGCCCATGCCTTGGCGGGAAACATTTCGGTCACCGAACAAGTGCTGCCGGCGCAGCTGGCCGACTTGGCTGGCAGGGGATTCCGAATGGTCGTCGACCTGCGCCCGGATGGCGAGGCCGCCGACCAGCCAAGCTCATTGCAGATGCGCGAGGCGGCCAGGGCAGCGGGCGTCGCCTTTGCCTACATTCCCGTGCCACATGGAACCATTCCCGCTGAAGCGGTGAACCGCCTTGGGCAGGTGCTTGGCACGTCGCAGAAGCCCGTACTTCTCTATTGCCGCAGTGGCAGCCGTGCAGCGCGCACCTGGGCGCTCGCCGAAGCCTCGCGTCCCGGCGGCCTGGACGAGCGGGCCATCCTGCAGGCGGTCGAACAGACGGGCCTGGACGCAAGTGACCTGCAGGCGGATATCGCGCGACGGATTGCCGCGCGGACCGGAGCGGCGCGATGAGCGGCGCGCAGGAGGCGGGGATGCAGGACGCAGCAGCAAACTTCAATCCGGCAACTTCCCGCGCCGCACGATTCGCCGCCCGTCTCGGTGTGATCGTCGCCGGGCTGTTGCTCGGCGCCATTGCCGGCGTGGTCGCCGCGCTGGCGCTTGGTCTCATCCAGATCCAGTGCTGAGGCGGCGTCATGCCGCGCAAGCCTCCCTCCGAAAAGCCGGTCGCCGCCTATGACGTGGCCCTGCGCCTGCTCGCGCGGCGTGAACATTCGGCGCGTGAATTGAAGCGGAAGTTGGCCGCGCGCGGACTGGAAGGCGGCGAAACGCGCGAGGCGATCGACCGGCTGAAGGACCAGCACTACCAGGACGACGATCGCTTCGCCCAGGTGCTCTTGCGTAGCCGGGCGTCGCAGGGCTATGGCCCGCAGCGGATCCGCGCCGAACTCAAGACCCATGCCGTGCCCGAAGCGCGCATCCGCGAACTGCTGGACGAGGCGGAGGTCGACTGGGAGGCTTCCGCGCTCGATCAGCTGCGCCGCCGCTACGGCGGCAAGGGCGCCGCCGACCACGCCGAACGCGTCCGCCGTGCGCAGTTCCTCTTGCGTCGTGGCTTTGCCGCCGCCACAGTACGACGTGCTACCCACGCCGAAGTGGACGACGCTGCCGACGAATCGGACTGATTCGACGGCGGTGGCCGCCGGCGTGGCCTTTTTTGTCTACGCCTGCGCCGCCCATGAAAACCGCCGACATCCGTTCGACCTTCCTCGAATTCTTCCGCGCCAAGGACCACGCCATCGTGCCGTCGAGCTCGCTGGTGCCGGCCAGCGACCCGACCCTGCTGTTCACCAACTCGGGCATGGTGCAATTCAAGAACGTGTTCCTGGGCAGCGAGAAGCTGCCATACGCGCGCGCCGCCGACGTGCAGCGCTGCCTGCGTGCCGGCGGCAAGCACAATGACCTGGACCAGGTCGGCTACACCGCGCGCCACCACACCTTCTTCGAAATGCTGGGCAACTGGTCGTTCGGCGACTACTTCAAGCGCGACGCCATCGCGTATGCGTGGGAATTGTTGACCGGCGTGTTCAAGCTGCCGGCCGAGCGGCTGTGGGTCACCGTTTACCAGACCGACGACGAGGCCTACGACATCTGGCACAGGCAGATCGGCGTGCCGGCCGAGCGCATCGTGCGCATCGGCGACAACAAGGGCGCGCCCTACGCCTCGGACAACTTCTGGCAGATGGCCGATACCGGCCCCTGCGGTCCGTGCACCGAGATCTTCTACGACCACGGCCCGGGCGTGGCCGGCGGTCCGCCGGGTTCGCCCGACGAGGACGGCGACCGCTACATCGAGATCTGGAACCTGGTGTTCATGCAGTTCGACCGCGCGCCGGACGGCACGCTGTCGCCGCTGCCCGCGCCCTGCGTGGATACCGGCATGGGCCTGGAGCGCCTGGCCGCCGTGCTGCAGCACGTGCATTCGAACTACGAGATCGACCTGTTCGAACACCTGATCCGCGTCGCCGGCGAACTCACCGGCACCGGGGATCTGGCCAACAAGTCGCTGCGCGTGATCGCCGACCACATCCGCGCCTGCTCGTTCCTGATCGTCGACGGCGTGCTGCCGTCCAACGAAGGCCGCGGCTACGTGCTGCGCCGGATCATCCGTCGCGCCCTGCGCCATGGCTGGATGCTCGGCGTGCGCGGCGATTTCTTCTGGAAGATGGTCGCGCCGCTGGTGGAAGAGATGGGCACGGCGTATCCCGAGCTCGCCGCAAAGCAGGCCTTCGTCGAGGACGCCCTGCGCACCGAGGAGCAGCGCTTCGGCGAGACGCTCGAGCATGGCATGCGCGTATTCGACGAGGTTGCGAAAAAGGCGGGCACTATCATCCCCGGCGCCGATGCGTTCCGCCTCTACGACACCTACGGTTTCCCGGTCGACCTCACGGGTGACATCGCCCGCGAACGCGGCCTCACCGTCGACATGGCCGGTTTCGAGCAGGCCATGAACGAGCAACGCGAGCGCGCCCGTGCCGCGGGCCGCTTCGAGGCCAAGGGCCAGATGCCGGCGGAACTCGCCAGCCGCCTGGCGCCGACTGTGTTCCTCGGCTACGAGGCGCTGGCGGCCAGCGGCTGCAAGGTGGTCGGCATCGTGCGTGACGGCCGGCAGCTCGACGCACTGGACGATGGCGAGGAAGGCCTGGTGATCCTCGACCGCACGCCGTTCTACGCCGAGTCTGGCGGACAGGTCGGCGACACCGGTGTGCTGAGCCATGCGGATGGCCGCTTCGAGGTCGCCGACACGCTCAAGATGGGCGGCGTGTTCTTCGGCCACGCCGGCCGCTGGCATGGCGTGGCGCTGCGTACCGGCGACACGCTGGATGCGCAGGTCGACACCGCACGCCGCCAGGCGACCGTGCTGAACCACTCGGCCACCCATCTGCTGCACGCGGCGTTGCGCCAGGTGCTCGGCGAGCACGTCACGCAGAAGGGTTCGCTGGTGGCGCCCGAGCGGCTGCGCTTCGACTTCTCGCACTTCAAGCCGGTCAGCCGCGACGAACTGGCCACGGTAGAAGCGCTGGTCAACGCCGAGGTGCGTCGCAACGCGGCGGCAGAAGTGCGCCACATGGCCTACGACGAGGCGATCGCCTTCGGCGCGATGGCGCTGTTCGGCGAGAAGTACGGCGACGAGGTGCGCGTGCTGAAGATGGGCGAGTTCTCCACCGAGCTTTGCGGCGGCACGCACGTCAGCCGCACCGGCGACATCGGCCTGTTCAAGATTGTCAGCGAAGCGGGAGTGGCTTCCGGCGTGCGCCGCATCGAGGCGGTGACCGGCGCCGGCGCGCTGGCCTACGTCGCCGACGAGGAGCGCCGCCTGAGCGAGCTGTCGCACCTGCTGTCGGGCAGCGGCGACGACGTCGTCGAGAAGCTGCGCCAGTTGTTCGACCGCCAGAAGAAGCTCGAGCGCGAGCTCGAATCGCTGCGCAGCAAGGCCGCCGGCAGCGCGACCGCCGACCTGGCCGCGCATGCACGCGAAGTGGGCGGCATCAAGGTCGTGGCCGCGCGCCTGGAGGGCTTCGATGCCAAGTCGCTGCGCGACAGCGTCGACCAGCTCAAGCAGCAACTGGGCGATTGCGTGGTGCTGCTCGCCGGCGCGGACGACGGACGCGTCTCGCTGGTGGCCGGCGTGCACGGCGCAGCGCTCGGCCGGATCAAGGCGGGCGACGTGGTGTCGCACGTCGCCAGGCAGATCGAGGGCAAGGGTGGCGGCCGTGCCGACATGGCCCAGGGCGGTGGCCTGGACGCCATCCAATTGCCGGCCCTGCTGGAGGCCTTGCCGGGCTGGATCGGCCAGCAGCTCTAGCCCCGAAGTCCTTTGTGAATCGGGGATTTATCGCCGGCAAAATGCGTTGCGTATGGCGCTTGCGCTCGGCTAGTATCCGTTGACTGCGGGCGGCATTGCCCCACGATGCCGCCGCAAGGCAAGGGCATTCATGGTGAGTGCCTTGGCTGTGAGCCGGGGAAGGCGGTAGGGCCTTCGACGGACTTTCGTCGAACTGACTGGCGATGGGCTCAGGGGTGAAGCTCCATCGTGCGGCAGGCCTGTGACCAACAGCACTGATGGAGTAACACAACATGTTGATTCTGACCCGCAGGGTCGGTGAAACCCTGATGATCGGTGACGAGGTGACCGTTACCGTTCTCGGCGTGAAGGGCAACCAGGTGCGAATCGGCATCAATGCGCCCAAGAACGTGGCGGTGCATCGCGAAGAGATCTACCAGCGGATCAAGGGCGAGCACGAGTCCGGCGGCGGCACGTCCGGCGAAACCGGCGAGCACTGATCACGAACGCTTTACCTCGGCGGCGCCGGTCGGTATCCTTGCCGGCTCCGCGAACGCGCGGAACACACCCGGAGAGATGCCCGAGAGGCCGAAGGGGCTCCCCTGCTAAGGGAGTATAGGGTCAAAAGCCTTATCGAGGGTTCGAATCCCTCTCTCTCCGCCAGTTACTCAAAACCCCTGTTCCTACAGGGGTTTTTTGTGCCCGAGAGAGTTGCTCGCCTTGCGGGTCGATCGATCGGTATGCGCCTGGTTTATCAATGCTCCCTCGTCGCACGGTGCGGCCGTTTCACGGCGCGGCGATCGGGCGGTCCGACCGGCGGAAGGTGAGAACGCCGGGCCGTCCGGAGCAGGGCGCCAATGAAAAGCCCCACGCGAGAGTGGGGCTTTTCGTGGAGCACTGTTACCAGGGCCGATGCTTGCTGTCGATTTGCTGCCTGTAGCCATCGGGCCAATGGTTGGTGGCCCAGCACTCGTTTTCCTTGAGCTGGCACTCTGTAGTCGACTCTCCGGATTCGACGCATTGCTGATAGGCGCCTGCGCAGTCGAAGTGAGCCATGACCGGCGGCGCGTAGGCGCTGCTCGCAAGTCCGGCAATCAAGGCCACACCCATGGCCATGGGGAACATCATCTTCATGACTGTCTCCTCTGTGCTCGTCATTGAGCGCGTCCAAGCTACCTTTTGGAGCAGCCCGAAAAGCGAACGGTGTCACGTTCGACTGTAGGGGCGAGAAAGATCGCGAGTACACATCGCCACGTGCATCCGTTCGCGCCGTTCGCACGGCCTACCCAGGCAACTGACGCTCGGCCGTATGGCGCTGCCTGATGCGGTCCATCTTGGACGTCGCTGTGATGAGCGGCCTGAGGCCTACGCTACGTTTCCGCTTCAACGCGTGCCAGGCGGGGCCAGGGCCTGCAATTGTTTCGGCGTCAGTTCGCCGCTGAACCCCTGACGCGAACCGTCGGCGCGGATCACCAACACGCGCGGTGTTTCGCCGCCCCAATCCGGGTCGATCAGGTAGTTGAGCCGCTCGGGCGAGGCATCGGCGTAGGCGCGGGCCGGCCAGGCGCTCACGCCGGCGGCCTGCAGGCGTTTCTCGATGGCGTCGCGATGCGCCATGTCGTCAGTGGCTACGGTGATGAGTTCGATCGCCTGCGGATGCGCCTGCTGCAGCCGTGCGAGCGCCTGCAGGTTGGGTTCGCAATAGGCGCAGTCCAGCGCCCACAGCGCGATCAGTCGTTCGCCGTGCGCGGGCAGTGCGAGCAGGGCAGGAACGTCGGCGGCGGCCAGAGGCTTCAGCGGACCGGCGGTCGCGAGGGCGGGCGCCAGCAGCAGGATCGCGAGCCAGCGCTTCATGGCGTGTCTCCCGCGGGCAGCAGGCGGAAGCCCGCCGCGGTGTTCCAGGCGACGTAGGCGTGGCCGTCGTGCTGCAGCAACTGTGGCGAGCCGACCGCCGCGGCGCTGCTCGCCAGCGCGTGCGGCGGGCCGAAGTGCAGGCCGCCGTCGTCCGAGCGGCGCAGCATCAGCGCGTCCCCCTGTGCGTCGACCTGGTTCCATGCGATCCACACGGTGGCGCCGTGCACCGCGACGTCGGCATGGCTCGCGCCTGCACCGGCGATCGCCTGCGCGTGCGCGGCACGCTGGCCTGGCTGCAACTGGCCGTACCAGATCGTCGGCTTGCCGCTGGCCTCGTACCAGACCGCGTGGCGCGTGCCGTCGCTGCCGATCGCCAGGCCGGGGCCATGGTGCGGGCAGCCAGCGATGTGCCAGCCGCTGTAGGTGGCGCGTTCGGCACGGCTGGCGCCGCCATCGGTGTGCAGCACTGCATAGGCGTGGTCGCGGATGTTGTCGCCGTAGACGGCGCGAAAGAACGCCGCGACGTCGCCGCCGGGCGTGAGTGCGAGCGCGATGCGGCAGCACTCGCAGCTGTGCTGGGCGAGCGCGCGTTCCGGCTCGAAGTGCGCGCCGCGGTCGTTCGACCAGGTGTAGTAGATCGCCGCGCCGAGATAGGGCCGGCCGGCCGCCTCGGCGGCGACCTGGTCGCGCTTGTCGATCCAGGCCAGTACGACGCGTCCCTTGCCGTCGACGGCCAGCGCGTCGAAGCGATGGGTGATCTCGGCGCGGTCGTGGTGCACGGTGACCGGCGCCGAGAAATGCGCGCCGCCGTCCAGCGAACGGGCGAAGCGCACGAAGCCGGTCCACGGCTTGGCGCGCGGTTGCGACCAGCTCACGTAGATCTCGCCGTGCGGGCCGAAGGCGAGCTTGGGCCGGTTCTCGCCCTCGGCATAGATCGGCTCGGGCGTGGCGTTGACCGGCACCGGCGCGCTGAAGGTCTTGCCCTCATCGTCGGAATGGCGCAGGCGCACGTGGCCGTCGGCGGCATCCACCAGCCACAGCCGTCCATGCGCATCGAACGCCGCGCTGGCGCCCAGTGGTGGCTCCTTCGGCATCGCCATGTGCTCGTGCGCGACGACCGGCGCGACGGCCAGGCAGAACAGCAGCATCAGCAATCGGCGCATGGCGTTCGTTCCTGCTAGAGGTCCCAGCGCACGCTTCCGACCCAGGTGCGGCCGGCGTAGGGGTGGTAGACCCAGTAGCGCGCGTTAGTGAGGTTGTCCACGCCCAGCGAGGCGTTCCAGCGCGGGGCGAATTGCCAGCTCAGTTTGGCATCGGCGACCGTGAAGGCACTGACGGCGCCATAAGTGTCCACGAAGTCGCTGTTGTCCAGCGAGCCGTACTGGCGCCCGGAGCGGCGTACGCCGAGCGAGGCATCCCAGCCGTCGGCGAACCGGTAGTCGGCGAACAGGCTGGCGCGCAGCCGTGGGATGCGCGGGAACCATTTGCCCTCGGCGAGCGGATAGCGGCGGTCACGCAAGGTCTTAGCGTCGTTGATCGCCAGGCTCGCGGTGAGATCCAGTCCAGGCGTCCAGACGTCCTTCAACGCCAGCTCGCCCTCGATGCCGCGGATGCGGGTGAGGTCGATGTTCTGCACGTTGGTGACGGTGGGCGTGACGGTGATGTCGGTCTGCGTGTAGAGCGCATCGGCGATGCGGTCCTGGAACAGCGAGACGCGCCAGTGGCCGTTCGCGAGCTGCCGCTTGAGCGTCAGGTCGAACGAGTTGTCGCGCTCGGGCTTCAGGTTCGGATCATTGCCGACGATCGTGTTGGCGCTGATCGCGCCCTGGAACAGCTCGGCCACGGTCGGATAGCGCACCGCCTTGCCCCAGGCCAGGCGCAGTTGCCAGTCGGACGCGAAGTCCCATTCGAGCGCGGCCTTGGGCGAGAGATCGCTGCGCCGGCGGTCGGCGTAGCGCAGGCTGCCCGTGGCGTCGGCGCGGCGGCCGGCGTAGGCGCGCCACTGTTCCCAGCGCGCGCCCAGCGTCAGCGCCCATGCGTCGGCGAAGCTCCACACGTCCTGCAGGTAGGCGGCGCGCGTCTGCGTGCGGCCGGCGAAGGCGCCGGTCTGCGGGCCGTCGGCGGCGCCGCGCCAGTCGCTGGCGGCGTGCACGCGCGAGTCGAGCACGTAGCGGTCGCCGTGCAGGCCGGCGTAGAGCATGTGCGTGTCGCCGAGCGGGCCGGAGCTGCGCAGGTCCAGCGTGTCCCACCCCGAACCCGCGTTGTCGGCCACCGTGCCGGGACCGCCGAGCGGGCCGACCGGGGGCGGCAGGTCGGCACTGCGCGCCAGTGCGCGGGCGAAGTCGTAGTGGCTGGCCACGGCGGTCCAGCGCCAGTCGTTGGCCCAGCGCCCGTTGAGCTCGGCGCCGTAGAGCAGGTGGGTGTCCTCGCTGGCGGTGGGCGCCAGGCCGCTGGGCGGCAGCGTCCAGGTGCCGCCATAGGCGCTGATCGTGCCGGCCGTGACGGGGTGGCCCACGGCATCATGCAGGAAGCTGCGCGTGCGATCCTCGGCATGGTTGTGCCACCAACCGAGCGTGAACAGCGCCGCTACGCGATCGGTCAGGTCTACGCCCAGCTTGAGCTTGGCCTGGGTCTGCACCGTGTGCTCGATGCTGTTGGCGCCGTAGACCAAGCGCGGACTGCCGTTGGGATTGCGGTCGAGCGTGGCGCCATCCGCCGCGACGGCCGAGGCGGCGTCGCCGCCGGGCTTGGCCGTGGCGTACTGCATCGGCTGGCCATGGTTGTCCAGCCGGTCGAGGCTGAGCAGCCAGCTCCAGCGGCCCTGCCGGTTGCCGAGCGAGGCCGCCGCATGGCGTCCGCTGTAGTGGCCGCCGGCGCCGTAGGCGTCGTGGAAGTCCTGGCTCATGGCCTGCACGCTGGCGCTGGCGGTGAGCCGCTCGGGCAGGCGCGTGTGGATCAGCACCGTGATGCCGATCGAGTTGCCGGGGTAGAGCGCGGAGTAGGGGCCGTACAGCACGTCGACGGCGCCGATCTCCTCCGGCGCCACCATGCCCCAGCGCGGCGCGCCGTCCCAGCCGTTGGTCATCAGGTTGGAGAGCAGCAGGCCATTGGAATAGACCAGGCTGCGCGCGCTCTGCAGCGTACCGGCGTTGCGGCCGCTGATGATCGCGTTGGGATCGCCGATGTAGCGCTCGCGCACCTGCAGGTTGGGGGCGAAGCGCAGCGCGTCGGCGCTGGTGGTGACGTTCTGGCGCGCGAGCTGCACGCGGTCGATGCGCACGCTGACCGCGGGGGTCTCGGTCACGTGGGTATCGCTGGCGTGGACCATCACCGGGGCGAGCGTGGTCGCCTGGGGCGGCGCGTCGGCGGCGTGCAGCAGGCCGGGAAGGGCCAGCAGGGCGAGTGCACAGATGCCGGGCGATCGGGGCTTCACGGGCGACTCTGGACGTGGGTCGAGGCTTCGCAGCATAGCGGCGCCAATGTGCACGGCCAGATGGCGTGTTGTCGCAGAGTGTGTGAAAAGCGCGCCGTTGCCGGCGTCGCGGGGTGGGTTTCATCCCACTGCGGGATGCAGTGGGTTGGCCGGTGGACTGAAACCCGACCTGCAGGCCGACGTTTCAGTCGCCGGAGTCGGGCCGCTCGCGTACCGGGTGCTTGCCCAGCTTGCGCTGCAACGTTCGGCGGTGCATGCCCAGCCGCCGCGCGGTCTCGGAAATGTTGCCGTCGCACTCGGTGAGCACGCGCTGGATGTGCTCCCACTCCAGCCGGCGCAACGCGAGCGGCGCCTCGGGAGCCTCCGGCGGCTCGTCGTCGGCGGCCGAGGGGCCTTCGCCGTCGAGCAGCGCGCGCACCACCGCGTCGGCGTCGACCGGCTTGGCCAGGTAATCGTGCGCACCGCGCTTGATCGCCTCAACGGCAGTGGCGATCGAGGCATAGCCGGTCAGCAGCAGGATGCGCATCTCCGGCACCAGCGCGTGCAGCTCGGAGATCAGCTTCAGGCCGTTCTCCTCGCCCAGCTTGAGGTCCAGCACGCAATAGCGCGGCTGGTGGCGGCGGGCGAGCACGCGTGCTTCGTCCGCGCGGGTGGCGCCGATCGCCTCGAAGCCGCGCGAACCCAGCGCCCGGGAGAGCACGCGCACGAAGGTGGCGTCGTCGTCGACGATCAGCAGGGGACGGTTGGCGTTGGCGTCGGTCATCGGCGTGGAAGATGCGGAGGCGGAGGCGACATTCTTGCCCGAGCGCGTCGCGGTTGCACGCAGCGCGATTGCGGCGGGCACCGCTCAGTCGGCGCCGATCACCGCCAGCGGCAGGCGCAGGCGCACCTGCGCGCCGTGCCCGGTGTTGCCGGCGGTCAGTTCGCCGTCGAGGCGCTCGGCGGTGGCTTCGGCCAGCGCCAGGCCCAGGCCCAGCCCGCCCTGCTTGCCGCTGCGGCCGAGCGCGCCCGGCTCGTCCGCGGCAGCGAAGCCCGGGCCATGGTCGCGCACGGTCAGTTCGAGCCAGCCCTGGCCGCAATGAATCTGCAGCTCAACCGCGTCGGAGTCGCGTGAGGCGGAGGCATCGGCAGCGTTGTTGAGCAGGTTGATCAAGGCGTGGCGCAGACCGGCCGGCACGCGCAGCACCAGACGCGCGGTGGCTTCCGGCAGGTCCAGCGCCAGTTCGGCCTCCGGACGCAGCAACTGGAAGCGCTCCAGGCAGCCATGCACGAAGTCCTGCAGCGACATCCGCTCGGCCTCCTGCGAGAGCTGCGCCTGGCCGAAGGCGACCATCTCGCGCAGGATGGTGCGGCAGCGGTCGACCTGTTCCTGCAACAGCGCGAGATCCTCTTCCAGCGGGGCATCCTGCGCGTGCTCGCGGCGCAGTTCCGGCAGCAGCATGCGCATCGTGCCCAGCGGCGTGTTGAGCTCGTGCGCGGCGCCGGCGGCCTGGGTGGCGATCGCCAGGATGCCCTCGTCGCGCAGCGCGCGTTCGCGCACCCGCTGTACTTCCAGTTGCTGCATGCGCAGCGCGCGCGCCAGCCGGTTGATGAAGAAACCCATCAGCACGGCGGTGATCACGAAATTCACGCCCATGCCGACGATGTGCAGCGGAAAGCCGCCACCGTGCATGGGCAGCGGCAGCGGCACGTAGCGGTAGAGCAGCAGCAGGTAGGCGATGCCGGCCAGCGCGGCGACCGCGAGCACCGCCGGCACCGACAGCGCCGCGGCGGACAACGCGATCGGCACCAGCAGCAGCGTGACGAACGGATTGCTGGCGCCGCCCGTGAAATACAGCAGGTAGCCCAACACCAGCGTGTCGACCGCGACGTGGCCGATGGTTTCCCACTCGCGCACCGGCCAGGGCTGGCCGAGCCGCCAGGCGGCGAACACCGCGAATACGGCCAGCGCGCCGACGCCGGTCAGCAGCGGCAGCAGCGGGATGGCCAGGTGCATCCACAGCGCGCAGACCAGCACCGCCACGCTCTGCCCGGCGATCGCGCACAGGCGCAGCCAGGCGAGCGTGCGCGTGAGCGCGAAGGGACCGATACGGCGGCTGGCGTGCCGGTGTGCCATGGGGCTAGACGAAAGGCGCCGCGGTTGCCCGCGGCGCCATCGGGATCAACCCGGCAGTTCCATGCCTTCCTCGCTGCGCACCGGCGGCAGCGGGTCGGCCGCGGCGGCATGCTCGGCATGGCTGTTGGAGAGCTTCTTCATCAGCGGCAGCACCGCCACGGCGATCGCCGTGCAGCCCACGCCGACCCAGCCGAGCTTGGTGAACAGGCTGGTGTAGATCTGCAACGACTGCACCGGATCGGTCAGGCCTTCGGGGATGTGCGCGAAGTTGGCCACCACGCTGCCCAGGTACTGCGAGATGCCGGAGGCGACGTAATAGGCGCCCATCATGAAGCCGCCCATGCGCGCCGGCACGTAGCGGGCGATCATCGCCAGGCCCAGGCCCGAGACCAGCAGCTCGCCCAGCGAGTACAGGCCGTAGCCCCACACCATGATCCAGGATGACACCTGGCCGGCTACAGCCCAGTGCGCGCCGACGCCGTAGATGAAGAAGCCGGCGGCGACCGCGGCGAAGCCCCAGGCAAACTTGGCGGCGACCGACGGATCCTTGCCGATGCGGCCCAGCGAGTTGTAGACGAACACCAGCACGGGGCTGAGCAGGACGATCCAGATCGCGTTCAAGTTCTGGTACTGCTCGGGGATCCAGGTGAACAGGTGCATGCCGAACACGCTGAAGTCCAGGTCCACGTTCCTCTGCGCGAACAGATTCAGCGAGGTGGACATCTGCTGGTAGAAGATGAAGAAGAAGATCGTCTGCACGGTGAGCACCAGCGCAGCGACCAGGCCGGCGCGCTCGCTGCGCTCGCTCGAGCGGATCAGGTGGATGAAGATGCCCAGGATCACCACGCCCGCGGCGTACACGCAGATGCGCGCCACCGTCTGGCTCTGCAGGATGAAGGCCGAGACGAACACCATGCCGACGGCCGCCAGCATCACCGCGCCGAAGCGGGCGAGGTTGAACGGCTTCTGGTCAGGCGCCGAACCGATGTGCCGCAGCGTGCGGCTCATCAGCGTGTAGTTGATGAGGCCCAGCAGCAGGCCGATCGCGCAGATGCCGAAGGCGGTGTGCCAGCCCCAGGCGTCACCGTAGCGCTCGCCGACGTAGTCGCGCACCCACGGCGTCAGCGTCATCGAGATCATCGAGCCGACGTTCACTGCCATGTAGTAGATGGTGAAGGCGCTGTCGATCTTGGTGTCGTCGCCCTCGTAGATCTTGCGCACGAGGTTGCCGGCGTTGGGCTTGAAGAAGCCGTTGCCGACGATGATCACGCCGAGCGCGCAGTACAGCAGGTAGGCATTGTCGGTGGGAATCCACAGCATCGCGTAGCCAAGGCCCAGCACCACCGCGCCGGTGAGCATGGTGCGGCGCGTGCCGATCAGCTTGTCGCCGACCCAGCCGCCGATCGCCGGCGTGGCATAGATCAGCGCGGCGGCCGCGCCCCACACCAGGTTGGCGTGGGTGTCGACGAAGCCGAGCTTCTTCATCATGTAGGTGACCATCAGCACCTGCATGCCGTAGAAGCCGAAGCGCTCCCACATTTCGATCAGGAAAACGGTGCTGAAGGATCGTGTCTGCGACACGGGAGGATTCTGGATTGCCATGGAGTTTCCGAGCGGATGGATACTGACTGCCGCGGCGCGGCCTGCTCTGCAACCCTGAACCGGGGTGCAATCGCCCGAGGGTAACCCATCCGACGCGGCGGTAACGCTGCACTGCGACATGCCGTACCGCCACGGCCGCTATGGCATCATGACGCGCTTGCCGCCGACGAAAAGCGAGAGCCGCCGCCATGTCCACCATCCCGCTTCCGCCGTCTCCGGACGGCACCGGTTGCCTGCAGGCGAGGGGCTGAGGCGGGCATGGCTGCCGAGGGTTTCCGTGGGCCGCGCCAGTTGTGGAACGCGCTGCGCTGGTCGATGAAGGGGCTGCGTGCCGGCTGGCGCCACGAGGCGTCGTTCCGCTTCGAGGTCTGCCTCGCCATCGTGGTGATCCCGCTGGGCCTCTACCTGGGCCAAGGCGCGCTGGAGAAGCTGGCGCTGGTGCTGCCGATGTTCCTGGTGTTCTCGGCCGAACTGCTCAACTCGGCGATCGAGGCGGTGGTCGACAAGGTCAGCCCGGAGTTCCACGAACTGGCCGGGCGCGCCAAGGACATGGGCTCGGCGGCGGTGTTCGTGCTGCTGGTGTTCATGGGCCTGAGCTGGGCGCTGATCGTGGGGCCGCGCCTGCCGGCGATCTTCGGTTCCTGACGAAGATCGGACGCAGGGTGGGCTTCAGCCCACCATGCCGACAGGGCGGGAAGAGCCGGTGGGCCGAAGCCACCCTACGGGGCGCGGGCGCGCCGTTGACGCTGCCCGGAGCGTGCCCCTACGCTGGCCTTCTCACCGCACCGGAGCGCCTCCATGAAGACCCTTCGCCTGTTCGTGCTGTCGCTGCTCGCCGTACTGCTCAGCGGCTGCGGCTACAACGCCATCCAGCGCCAGGACGAGGCGGTCAAGGCGGCCTGGTCCGAAGTCCTCAATCAGTACCAGCGTCGCGCCGACCTGGTGCCGAACCTGGTCAACACGGTCAAGGGCTACGCGCAGCACGAGGAGCGCGTGCTCACCGAGGTCACCAATGCACGTGCGCGCGTGGGCAGCGTGCAGGTCACCCCCGACACGATCAACGACGCGCAGAAGCTCCAGCAGTTCCAGCAGGCGCAGGGCGAACTGTCCAGCGCGCTGTCGCGGCTGATGGTGGTCAGCGAGCGCTATCCGGACCTGAAGGCCAACGGCCTGTTCCAGAACCTGCAGGCGCAGCTCGAGGGCACCGAGAACCGCATCACCGTGGCGCGCAACCGCTACGTGCAGTCGGTGCAGCAGTACAACTCCATGATCCGCACCTTCCCCAATAATCTCACCGCCAAGATGTTCGGTTACAGCGTGAAGCCGAACTTCAGCGTGGAGAACGAGAAGGCGATCTCCACCGCGCCGACGGTGGACTTCGGCACGCAGGCGCCTGCGCCGGCCACCTCGGCCGCGCACTGACATGGTCCATCGCCCGCCGCGGCTGGCGTGGCTGCTGCTCGCCCTGTTGTTGTTCGCGGCAGGCTGGGGCGCGCAGGCGGCCGAGGTGCCGACCCTCAAGCGCCACGTCACCGATCTGACCGGCACCCTCACCGCGCAGCAGGTCGACCAGCTCGATGCCCGGCTGGTCGACCTGGAAAAGCGCAAGGGCGCGCAGCTGGTCGTGCTGATGATCGGCAGTACCGGCGAGCAGGACATCGAAAGCTACTCGCTGGCCGTGGCCGAGCAGAACAAGGTCGGCCGCAAGGGCACCGACGACGGTGTGCTGCTGCTGGTCGCCAAGAATGACCGGCGCGTGCGCATCGAGGTCGGCTACGGACTGGAGGGCGCCATTCCCGACGCGGCCACGGCACGGATCATCCGCGAGTACATCGCGCCGAAGTTCCGTGTGGGCGACTACTACGGCGGCATCGGCGACGCGGTCGGCGCGCTGACCCAGTTGATCGACGGCGAACCGTTGCCGCCGCCGGTACAGGGGGCGCCGCGCGAGCATCGCGGCATCGGCTTCCAGCACGCGTTGCTGATCGGTGTCTTCATCGCCTTCTTCCTGCGCAACCTGTTCGGCCGCGCCAACCTGTTCGTGCGCACGCCGCTGGGCGCCGGCATCACCGGCGGCGTGCTGTGGCTGATCGCCGCCAGCCTGGGCATGGCGGTGGTGGGCGCGGTCATCGGCGGCGTGCTGATGCTGCTGCCGGGCGGCGGCGGCCGCTCGATCGGGCGCGGCGGCTGGGGCGGTTGGGGTGGCTTCGGCGGTGGCGGCTTCGGGGGCGGCGGGTTCGGCGGTGGTGGCGGATTCGGCGGCGGCGGGGGTTTCAGTGGCGGCGGGGGCAGCTTCGGCGGCGGCGGTTCATCGGGGAGCTGGTGATGACGCGCGCACAGCGATTGATGGCCAACCTGTTCGGCGGCTGGTTCCAGTTGCGCCAGCGCTTTCCCGCGATGCTGCTGGACGAGCTGGCCGATGCCGTCACCGTGGGCGAGCGTGGCCACCTGGGCGAAGTGCGTTTCGCGGTGGAGTCGCGCCTCACCGTACGTGCCGTGCTGGCCGGCGTGGACGCCCGCGCCCGCGCGCAGGACGTGTTCGCGCAGCTGCGCGTGTGGGATACCGAAGACAACAGCGGCGTGCTGATCTACCTGCTGCTGTCCGAACAGCGCATCGAGATCGTCGCCGACCGCGGCATCGCGCGCCGCGTGGCGCAGTCGCAATGGGACGCGGTGTGCGCACTCATGCGCGAGCACTTCGCCGCGGCGCGCTGGCGCGAGGGTAGCCTGGCTGGGCTGGCCGCCATCCACGGCCTGCTGCGCGAGCACTTCCCGGCGGACGACCGCGACAATCCGGACGAACTGCCCGATCGGCCGGTACTGCTCTGACGAAAACGGCCGCATCGGCGGCCGTTTTCGGGGATCGATCTACCGCGGTCAGGCGCCCTTGCCGATGTGCTTCTCCAGGAACGCCTGCAGCGCGTTGTAGAAATCCACGCGGTTCTTCTCGTCGTAGAAGCCGTGGCCTTCGCCCGGCTTGCTCATCCATTCGTATGGCTTGTGGGCTGCCTCGAGCGCAGCGCGCATGGCCTTGGCCTGGGCGAATGGCGCGCGCTGGTCGTCTTCGCCGTGGATCAGCAGCACCGGCACGCTGATCTTGTCGGCGAGCTTGTCCGGCGAGTTGGCGTCGAGCTCGGCGTCGTTGCGTCCGATCACGGTGGTGAGGTAGCTGCGGCCACTCTTGCTGGCCCGGATGTCGCCCTTCTTGTACATCATCTTCAGGTCGTAGACGCCCGCGTAACCGACCGCGCACTTGAACATGTCCGGGGCGCGGATCACGGTCATCATGGCCGAGTAGCCGCCGAAGCTGCCGCCGTACACGCAGATCCTGCCTGGATCCGCATAGTGCTGTGCGATCGCCCATTTGACGCCGTCGATCAGGTCCTCCTGGATGCGCGTGCCCCACTTGAGGTAACCGGCTTCCTTGAAATCCTCGCCCCGACCACCCGAGCCGCGGTAGTTGACCTGCAGCACCAGGTACCCGCGGTTGGCCAGGAATTGCGCGTCGTCGTCATAGAACCAATCGTCGCTGACGCCGATCGGGCCGCCGTGCGGCAGCAGCACCATCGGCAGGTTGGTTTCGCTGCGGCCGGGCGGCAGGGTGAGGATGGCTTCCAGTTCGGTTCCGTCGCTGGCCGTGAAATGCAGCGGGCGGCGTTCGGCCATCTTCGCCGGGTCGATCCAGGGTGCGGCGTCGAACAGCTTGCGTACCTTGTAGGTGTGGGTGTCGATCAGCATGTAGGAGCCGGGATTACGGTCGCTGGTCACACTGAACAGCAGTTGCCCGCCGTCTTCGCTGTAGTCGATGAAATGGACGTACTGTCCGGGAAATTTTTGGCTGAGCGCGCGGTGCAGCTTGGCCGCCGGCAGGTTCGGATCGATGTAGGTCAATTGCGGCAGGCCGGTGTCCGGAATGGTCGCGAAC
Source organism: Frateuria sp. YIM B11624 (assembly GCF_049727805.1). Classification (NCBI taxonomy): domain Bacteria; kingdom Pseudomonadati; phylum Pseudomonadota; class Gammaproteobacteria; order Lysobacterales; family Rhodanobacteraceae; genus Frateuria; species Frateuria sp. YIM B11624. Next base: position 4,022 of record NZ_JBCNYA010000007.1, on the reverse strand, counting down.
GGCTGTCGCGGCAGGGCTGTCCACTCGATGCCGCCGATATTGCCGAACGCGGCGGCGGCCAGCACCTGGCGGCTGGCACCCGTTTCGTCCTGCTCGACCAGCGACGCCGGGCCGCCGCCTGCGTCGTACATGGCGTAGATGCGCTGGTGGTCGGGGGTGAAGTCGATCGGGCCGAAGGTGCCGCCGATCTGCTGCGGGGTCAGGCGTTGCCAGTGGCCGTCCTGGCGGTGGTAGACCACGTAGTCGAAGTCCTCGTTGCGTCCATAGGCGTAGTGGGCCTGGCCGTCGGCACCGACCATGAAGCTCATGTCGCCTTCGCCGATGTCGCCGACCAGGTGGCGTGTGTTGGCCTCGGCATCGACGTCGTACAGGTAGCTGTGGTCGGGGCTGTCCCACGGCATGGCAGCCATGTAGAAGTGGCCGTTGGTGCGTTCCGGAAGGCCATCGACGGTGCCCCAGCCGCGGTCGGTGCCGCGCGTGGCGGCACGCGAGCTGTACCTGACCTCATAGCCATACAGGTAGTCCTGGTGCTTGCCGTCCACGTCGGTGGCGATGATCTCGCCGGTGGACACGGGCTTGTCGATCGAGCCGAACTCCTTACCCTTTTCCACGACCAGCCGTGTAGGGCTGACCCAGGTGATGCCGGCCGGCAACTCGTACTTGGGCATGCGCAGCATGCTGGCAGGCTGCGACATGTCGTCGACCTTGTAGACCACCAACGCGTGCGAACTGCCGTCGTCCCAGCGCACGGCCAGGTACTTGCCGTCGGGCGAAAGCCGCGGCATGGACAGTGGCGGGTGGCGTGCGAAGTTCTCCACCGGCAGCAGGTCGGCGGCCATGGCGACCGCAGGCGCCAGCAGAATGGCCGCGCACAACGCGGCCCGCGTGAATCGGCTCATCATCCCTTCCCCCTTAAGCTCCTGTGGCGGGCACGGCTGCCGGGAGCGCGGCGGCCGGGCTTGGCGGCGTCCCCACGCCGCTTGCGTCCTTCGCATTCTAGTAACGGCGAACCGTAAGCCGGAAGGGTCTGCGCCGGCCGGGCGGGCCCGGCTACACTTGCCCTTTGTCCGCTTGCCTGCCGCCATGACCCAGCCCTTCACCGTCCACTTCGATCCGGTCGCCTTCCACATCGGGCCCGTCCAGGTGCACTGGTACGGCCTGATGTATCTGCTGGGCTTCCTGGGCGCGGGGCTGCTGGGCGAGCGGCGGCGCCGGCAGGGACGGCTGCCGGTGAGCCGCGACGCGCTGAGCGACCTGGCCTTCTACGCCATGCTCGGCATCATCGTCGGCGGACGCGTCTGGTACATGCTGTTCTATTACGCCGGCGGCCTGCACTGGATCTGGACCGAGCCCTTGGCGCTGTTCAAGGTCTGGGACGGCGGCATGAGCTTCCACGGCGGCCTGGTCGGCGTGCTGGCGGCGGCCTGGTGGTGGTCGCGGCGGCACCGGCTGCACTTCTTCGACACGATGGACTTCGTCGCCCCGCTGGTCCCACTGGGGCTGGGGCTGGGGCGGCTGGGCAATTTCATCAACGGCGAGCTGTGGGGCAAGCCCGGCAACATGGCGTGGGCGATGATCTTCCCCAATGCGCACATGGAAGACGTGCAACTCGCCCATGACCAGCCGGCGCTCGCGCAACAGCTTGCGCAGTACGGCGGCTTGCCGCGTCATCCCTCGCAGCTCTACGAAATGCTGCTGGAGGGCGTGGTGATGTTCGCGGTGCTGTGGCTGGTGTCGATGAAGCCGCGCCCGCGCTACCTGATATCGGGGCTGTTCGCGCTGATGTACGGCTGCTTCCGCTTCGCCGTCGAGTTCGTGCGCGTGCCCGACCCGCAGCTGGGCTACCTGGCGTGGGGCTGGCTGACGATGGGGCAGGTGCAGTCGCTGCCGCTGATCGTGGTCGGACTGGTGCTGGTGGCACTGTCGCGCCGGGCGCCGACGCTGGTGCCCGTCGCGCACTGAACCGCCGCCGCAGGATGGGCAGCGCCCATCCTGCGGCAGCCACGATCAGAAGTTGCGGTCGCCGCCGATCAGGTCGCCCAGGCCGCCGAGGATCGAGCCTTCGCCGCGGCGTTCGCCGCCGCCCTGCGGCGCGGCCGCCAGCATGCGCCCGGCCATGCGCGAGAACGGCAGCGACTGCAGCCATACCTTGCCTGGGCCGGTCAGCGAGGCCAGGAACACGCCTTCGCCGCCGAACAGCATGCTCTTGATGCCGCCGACCGGGTGCACGTCCATGCTCACCGTGTCGTGGAAGGCCACCACGCAGCCGGTGTCGACGTCCAGCCGCTCGCCGGCCTTCAGCTCGCGCTCGACCACGGTGCCGCCGGCGTGCACGAACACCCAGCCGTCGCCCTCGAGCTTCTGCATGATGAAGCCCTCGCCGCCGAACAGGCCGGTGAGGATCTTGCGCTGCAGATAGATGCCCAGTTGTACGCCGCGCGCGCCGGCCAGGAACGAATCCTTCTGGCAGATCAGCCGGCCGCCGTGCTCGGACAGCTTCATCGCCATCACCGTGCCCGGGTAGGGCGCGGCGAAGGCGACCTTGGCCTTGCCGCTGCCGGTGTGCGTGAACACGGTGGTGAACAGGCTTTCGCCGGTGATCACGCGCTTGCCGGCGGAGAGAAGCTTGCCCATCAGGCCGCCGCCCTGCGAGGCGGTGGAGCCGTCGCCGAACACGGTATCCATCTGCACCGCCGACTCCTTGTACATGAGCGAACCGGCCTCGGCGATCGCGCTTTCGCCCGGATCGAGCTCGACCTCGACGAACTGCATGTCGTTGCCGACGATCCGGTAGTCGACCTCGTCGGAGGCGCCGTAGCGGCCGGCCGGCACGGGCGGCGGCGCTACGGCCATGGCACTGGACGGCTGGAACACGCTGTGGATCGGCCGCCACTCGCCGAAGCCTTCCTTCCAGCAGTAGCCGTCCGGTCGGCTGCGCGCCTGGGCGCGGGCGGCCTCGTCGTCCAGCGGACCGATGCGTTCGTTGTTGCCGTAGCTGAAATACCACTGCGTCATGTTGGCCGTCCCTTGGTGGAAGGATCCGAGTCTAGGCCGGCGGGCGGTCGCCGGGGGAGTGACCGTTGTCATGGGGATGGGTCGGGCACGCTATCCTTGCCGCATGCGCGCCTATCTCGACCTGCTCGACCACGTGCTCCACCACGGCACGGAAAAAACCGACCGCACCGGCACCGGCACGCGCAGCGTGTTCGGCTGGCAGATGCGCTTCGACCTTGGCCAAGGCTTTCCGCTGGTGACCACCAAGAAGGTGCACTGGAAATCGGTGGTGCACGAGCTGATCTGGTTCCTGCGCGGCGACACCAACGTCGCCTACCTGAAGGAGCACGGCGTCAGCATCTGGGACGAGTGGGCAGACGCCGAAGGCAACCTCGGCCCGGTCTACGGCAGGCAGTGGCGCGCCTGGCCGACCGCCGACGGCGGTGCCGTCGACCAGATTCGCTGGGTGGTCGACGAGATCCGCCGCAATCCCGATTCGCGCCGGCTGATCGTCAGCGCCTGGAACGTGGGCGAGCTGCCGAAGATGGCGCTGATGCCCTGCCATACGCTGTTCCAGTTCTACGTCGCCGACGGCAAGCTTTCCTGCCAGCTCTACCAGCGGTCGGGCGACATCTTCCTGGGCGTGCCGTTCAACATCGCCAGCTACGCGCTGCTGACCCACATGATGGCGCAGGTGTGCGGGTTGGGCGTGGGCGACTTCGTGCACACGCTGGGCGATGCGCACCTGTACAGCAACCATGTCGAGCAGGCGCGGCTGCAGCTCGGTCGCGAGCCGAAGCCGCTGCCGCGCGTGATGCTCAACCCGCAGGTGCAGGCGCTGGAGAATTTCCGCTTCGAGGACATCACGCTGGAGGGCTACGCGCCGCACCCGGCGATCAAGGCGCCTGTCGCGGTGTAGGTGGCGTAGGGTGGGCTTCAGCCCACCAATGACGCTTGCGGTGCGTTGCTTGGTGGGCTGAAGCCCACCCTACGCGCCCTCTAGCAGTTCCCGCAGCGCCAGCTCATCC